>CALFNG010000212.1 GCA_937902985.1 uncultured Myxococcales bacterium | reverse complement strand
TGCCGGTCGGCACGCGCGCGGCGCGAGCGGCCCTCGGCGGCGCGCTCGTGATCGCGTCGGCGGGGGCGGTCCTCTATTGGCTGGCCCGGAGGCTCCTCGCGAGCTGCGCCGATGCGAGCGGCGAGCGCGACGGGCGACCGGCGCTCGGCCTCGTCGTCGCCGCGATCGCCGCCGTGACGCCTCTTGTCGCCGCCCCGTGGCAGATCGAGGGCGCGGCGGTCGGCGGTTCGGTGACGGGCGCTCTCCTCGTGCTCTTGCCCGTCGCGCTCGTCGCAGGCGGCGCCGAACGAGCCGCCTGGCCGGCCGTGGCCTTCGCCCTCGGCCTCGCGGTCGCTCACGAGCCGCTCGCGGGCGCATGCGCGCTCGCCGGCTGCGGCGCGTATGTCGCCACGTCGGCGCTGTCGCGTGGCGCGCTCGTGCGTTCCTGGCGAGAGCAGCAGACGCTCTTCCTCGTCTCGGCGCTCGCGGGGCTCACGCCGCTGGCGATCGCGCTCGTGCGGGTCCGCCTGACGGGCGCGCCCCTCGGCGCGGTGCTCGCCTCGGACTGGGCGGGTGAGCGCGGGCTCTCGCGCGCCGGCTCGCCCTGGCCGTTCGTCTCCTCCGAGCTCGGCGTCGTTCTCCCGCTCTTGACGCTGGGCGGCGTCGGGCTCGCCATGCTCGTCCCGGCCGCGCGTCCGCTCGCCTCGGCCCTCACCGCCGTCACCGTCGCGGGCTTCGCCTCCGCGTGGCTCGGCGCTCCCCTGGGTCCCACGCGGTTCGGCGCGCCGCTGCTCGCGGGGTTCGCGGCCGCGTCGGTGCTCGCGGGCGTCTCGATGCAGGCGATCGTTCGCGCCGTCGCGACGGCGAGGGTGCCGATGGCGCGCGCGAGCGCGGCGATGGTCGTCGTCCTCGAGCTGGCGCTGCCGGCCGACATGGCCGACGAAGGCCTCGTGCGCGCGGCCCCCCGAGCGTCGGGCGCGGCGTCCGCGTGGGACGACGCGGCCTGGGGCGCCTTGCCGCTCGGGACCGTCGTGCTCGTGACGGACTCGATGATCTTCGCACGCGCGCGCGCCGCTCGGGCCACCGGCCACCTGCGCGACGACGTGACTCTCGTGCCCACCTTCTTGCACG
The DNA here is from genome assembly GCA_937902985.1 of uncultured Myxococcales bacterium. Taxonomy (GTDB): domain Bacteria; phylum Myxococcota_A; class Polyangia; order Polyangiales; family Polyangiaceae; genus Palsa-1150. The sequence goes on along the minus strand of CALFNG010000212.1, from coordinate 19,149 downwards.
ACGCCCGCGCCTGGCGTGCGCTCGCCGCCGATCCGGCGCTCCTGCCGCTCTGGCGCGATCTCGAGCTCGTTGGTGTGCCCGGCGAGGCGTCGCTCTCGTCGCTCTCGTCGCTCCGGCCGCTCGCGATGCCGTACGTGCCGGCGTGGGGCAAGTCGATCGGCAAGCACCTCGTGCCCGTGACCCTCTTCGACCGCTTCGAGCCCGAGCCTCGCGGGGCGAGCGACCGGCGCCATGGCCTCGACGCGTTCGAGCCCATTCGCGAGCGCCTGCAGCGCGGCATCGCAGGAGACCCCGAGCTGAACGCGGCGGCCGCCGATCTCCTCCGGGGGCGCGCGCGGCTCGTGACCGACCTCTCGAGCGATCCCGATCTGGCGGCGCGCACGGCCGCGGACCTCCGGGCGTTCGCGCCAGGCGAGGAGCACCGCGGCCTTGGGCTACCATGAGCGCCGTGCTCACGATCCATCTGGTGCGCCACGGAGACACCGCTCAAGCGGCCGACGGCATCCTGTCCGGGGACCTGGATCCGCCCCTGACGGCGCACGGCCACGAGCAAGCGGAGCTCGTCGCGCGGGCCGCGGCGGGCATGAAGCTGGTCGGCCTCTATTGCAGCCCCAAGCTCCGGACGCGCCAGACGGCGGAACCCATCGCCCGCGTGTCGGGGCTCACGCCCGACATCCAGGAGGGTCTGCGCGAGATCGCTTACGGCACCTGGGAGGGTCGCAAAGAGATCGAGGTCCAGGCGGCGGAGCCGGCCGCCTTCAGCGCCTGGCACAACGATCCCGGCCTCTACTCTCCGCCGGGCGGCGAGACCGCCTTCGCGATCGCGGCGCGCGCGCTCCCGGTCATCCGGCTCGTCCGCGAGCGGCACGCGGCCGGACACGTGATGCTCGTGAGCCACAAGGCCACCGTGCGTATCCTTGTGTGTGCGCTGCTCGGGGTCTCTCTGGCGCGTTTTCGCACACACATCGCGTGTCCGACCACTTCCATCACCTCGTTCGAGCTGGGGCTCGAGGGAGCGCTGCTGATCGGCGCCGCCGACGTTCATCACCTCGGCTAAGGGCTGTCCGCGAATCCGCGGGGTCCCGAATGGAGAGCTCGAGGGGAGCTGCCGGCTCCCCCCGAACTCGGCTAGCCTCGCAGCCGTCCGGAATGCCGGGACCGCCTCGGATGTTCACTCCCCGACCACGTGCCCTCGTTGGCCCTCGTTGGCCCTCGTTGGCCCTCGTTGGCCCTCGTTGGCCCTCGTTGGCGACGATTTCACAGAAGGCCGTGAAGATGGCAGATTGGTGGGCCGCGGGGCCGGCGCCGCCGCTCCTGGGTCGGTCGCGCATCGGGAACGTGGGCCACATTTGCGAATGGACAGGTCAATCGAGCGAGATCGGATCCGGGTGAGGCGCGCGTCGCGCGCGATCGGCGCTCGCGTCCTGCTGGCCGCGACCGCGTGCGGGGTCGTTGCCGTGACGTGCGGCGACGTTCGTCCGGCGTCGGCCGGATCGCTGGTCGTCGCTCGCGAGCGCACGGGCGTGCTCGACGCGCTGCGCGCGCCCAATCTCCTGGCCGTTCGCGCGGCGGATCCGACGGGCGAGCAGGCCCGCTTCGCGGTCGACGGACGCGACGACACCGTGTGGTCCGGCCGTCCGGGCGAGACACGCTGGAAGTGGTCCGCGGCGTTCGCGAAGCCCGTGCACCTCGGCCTCGTCCGCGCGCGCTTCGGCACCTCTGCCACCAGCGGCGTGCCGACCGACTTCCGCTGGGAGGTCCGCCGCCCTCCGGCACCCGTCGTCGCGCCCGATGGAACGCTCGCGGCCCCGACCTGCAGCTCATGGTCCACCACGAGCTCCGCCACGAGCGACGACGCGTGGGCGCCGCTCGACGGGGCCGACGCGTCCGACGCGATCGCGGGCGATGCCACGGCGCAGCCGAGCCGCCGCTCCTGGTTCGTCGATGCCGATGCGTGCGGGTTGCGTCTCGTGGTCGATCGCACGAACGCAGGACCGCCGGTGCTCCGCGAAGTGCAGGCGATCGAGAGCGCCGAAGACGTGCTTCGCGCCGGTCGCGCCAGCGACGACGGTTCGTACCCCGGCATGCCGGCGGCCGACGCGATCGACGGGACGTACGAGCACCGCTGGGCGGGCGCGGCCGGCAAGGGTCGATGGACGTTGCGCGTCGACCTCGCCGCTCCGGTGGTCGTCGACCGCGTGCGGCTCGTCCTCGGCTTCGACGCGACGAGCTCGCCCCGCGCGGGCGCGGGCGTGGGCGCGGGCAGGGCCTACGCGATCGCGTGGGGACCGATCCGCTACACCCTCGAGGCCAGCGAAGACGGCCACCGCTTCGTGCCCGTCGCGACCGAGCCGCTGCGCCCCGACGGCGCGATCCTCCCGCTGCGGCGGCGGCTCGTGACCCTTTCCGAGGGGCGCCCCGTCCGTGCGCTCCGTCTGGTCATGACCGGCGCGACGGGCTCGACGGGCCTGCCCGAGGCGGGCGCCGTGCCGGTCGTTCGCGAGATCGCGGCCTACCGGGCCGACGACCCCCGGCCGATCCTGGCGACGCCCTGGGTGCTCAGCGTGAACGCGAACCCAGCCGCCGAGTCGCGCACGGAGCCCGGGGGTGAGGTGACGAACGACGCCTACCACGCGAAGTTCCTCCAGGGGCGCTTCGCGGGGCTCCTGCCGGTGCTCCGTCGCGACGACCGGTACTCTCGCGCGCTCGGCCTGTTCGGCGAGCCGCTCGACGCGCCGCCGCGCGCCGAAGCGGGCGAGGCGCTCGAGTCGATCGAGGGCGACGATCCGCAGCTCGACGCCCAGCTCCTGTCGCAGAGCAGCCCGCCGCCGATCACGGTGCTCAGCGGGTCGAACGACTGGGACTACGCGTCCGAGACCGGACCCGACCCGGCGCACCCGAAGCGCTGGCACTGGGACCCGCTGCGCGACGCGCGTCTCGGCGGGATGGGACAGCTCGCGTCCGCCGTCCACCGGCGGGTGGCGCCGTTCCTCGGCTTCTGCGGCGGCGCTCAGCTCCTCGGGCTGCTCGAGGCGAAGCGCTCCGACGCGACGTCTGCCGAAGACGACCGCCGTCTCATCGACCAGGTGCTCCGCCGCACCAGCGGCCACCGGATCCGCGGGTTCGCGCTCCCGATCGACGTCGAGCGCGCGTGGCCGAGCGATCCCCACCCGCCGCGGGCCAAGATCCAGTTCGTGCCCAGCGATCCGCTCTTCACGGATCTCGCCGGCTCGCTCCGGCGCTCGACCACGCAGGCGCTGCCCGAGTCGCACTCCGACGCGGTCCGCCCCGACGCGTTCCTCCCGGGCGGCCCCCTCGAGCGGTTCCAGGTGCTGGCGACGAGCGCGTTCTGCGCGCCCGACGTCGTGGCCGCGAGCGCGCGCGACGGCGTCTTCCCGAACCCGAGCGGCCCGGGGTGGTGTGACACCGTGCCGGAGGCGTTCCGTTCGCGCGACCCGGCCTGGCCCATCATCGGCGCGCAGTTCCACGCCGAGCAACGCGACTTCGCGACCTCGGCGCCGGGCGACCCGCCCGAATCGACCGCCGACGCGCGCCTGTTCTTCGCCGCGGCCTACGAGGCGATGGTCGACGCGTACGTCAGACTCGCGCCCTGATACGCTCTTCGTCTCATGGACGCGAAGCAGATCAAAGAGGCGTTCGAGAAGCACGGCATCCGCCGAGTGAAGGTCGGCGGATACGACATCGACGGCGTCTTGCGCGGCAAGTACATCGCGCTCGACAAGTTCTGGGGTGCGCTCGAAGACCCCATCGGCTTCTGCGACGTCATCTTCGGGTGGGACGCGGCCGACGTGCTCTACGACAACTGCCGCCTGACCGGCTGGCACACGGGCTATCCCGACACCCACGCGCGCCTCGACCCGGACACGTTTCGCGTGCTCCCGTGGGAGCCCGACACGGCCGCGTTCCTCCTCGATTTCGTCGGCGCCGACGGGGCGCCCCATCCGGCGTGCCCGCGCGGTCTGTTGAAGCAGATCATCGCGCGCGCAAAGGCGATGAACTACGAGCCCGTGCTCGCGGCGGAGTTCGAGTTCTTCGTGTTCAAAGAGTCGCCGGCGTCTCTGCGCGAGAAGGGATTTCGCAAGCTAGAGCCTCTCTCGCCGGGCATGTTCGGCTACTCCTGGGTCCGCGAGGGGCAGCACGCGGATCTTTGCCACGCCATCCTTGACGACATGGAGCGCTTCGGCATCCCCATCGAGGGGCTGCACACCGAGACCGGGCCCGGGGTGTACGAGGTGGCGATCGCCTACGACGAGGCGCTCCGCGCGGCCGACAAGGCCGCCCTCTTCAAGACGTCGATGAAGCAGGTGGCCGCGAGGCTCGGCTACTCGGTGACCTTCATGGCCAAGTGGAACCATGCGCTCCCCGGGTCGAGCGGGCACATTCACCAGTCGCTCTGGCGCGACGACAAGAATGTCTTCTTCGACGGCGCGGCACCTCACAAGCTCAGCGAGGCCGCGCGCCACTACGTGGCCGGTCAGGTGGCGCTCATGCCCGAGCTCACGGCGCTCGTCTCCCCGACCATCAATAGCTACAAGCGGTACGTCCCCGGCGTCTGGGCGCCTCTCAACGCGAGCTGGGGCATCGAGAACCGCACGTGCGCCATTCGCGCCATCCCGGGCAGCGCGAAGTCGACGAGGCTCGAGAATCGTCAGACTGCGGCGGACATCAACCCGTACATCGCGATGGCGACCACGCTCGCCGCCGGCCTCTGGGGGCTCGAGCGGCGGGCTGACCCCCCGGCCCCGGTCGAGGGCGACGCCTCGGCCCGCGGTGACCTCGCCCCGCTCCCGGTCACGCTCCGCGACGCCGTCACGCGCCTCGAAGCCAGCGCCCACGCGCGCGACCTGCTCGGCGCCGGCTTCGTCGATCACTACCTTCTCACCCGCGACTGGGAGTGCCGCCAGTACGACCGCGCCGTCACCGAATGGGAGCTCGAGCGCTACTTCGAAACTGTCTGACGGGGGGAGAACCGCGAAGGCGCAGAGGCGCAAAGATTTTTGGGCGGGCTTGCGGTGGGCCGGGCGGTCGGCCACGGCCGGGGGCTCCGTGTCAGGAAGAGGTCGCGTCGCGCCGCCCTTCGCCTCGGCGCGGCAGGAAAGCGACGGAGAGCTCCGCCGTGCTAGGCCTTGGGCCATGGTCGCAGGGCTCGTGAGCTGGTCTTTTCCGACGACGATCGTGTTCGGGAGCGGCGCCGTCGGGACCGTCGGCGAGCACGTCAAACGCCTGGGCGCGAAGCGTGCGCTCCTCGTCGCTGACGCCGGGGTGGTCAGGGTCGGGATCGCCGAGCGGGTCCGCGGCTTGCTCGAGGCCGCCGGGATCGCGACGGCGCTCTTCGACAAGGTCGACCCGAACCCGGTTCAGGAGAACATCGTGGCCGGCGTGGCGGCCTACCGTGCCCACGGCGCGGAGTGCATCGTCGCGGTCGGCGGGGGCGCGCCCCTCGACGCCGGCAAGCTCATCGCGCTGAAGGTCACCCACGAGCGGCCGCTGGTCGACTACGACGACGCGGTCGACGGGGGACAGTTCATCGGGCCCGACGTGCCGCCGATCATCACGATCCCGACCACCGCAGGCACCGGCAGTGAAGTCGGACGGTCCGGCGTCGTGACGCTCGCGGCCACGGGGCGGAAGACGGTCATCTTCAGCCCCTATCTGCTCGCGAAGGCGGCGCTCCTCGACCCGGAGCTCACGCAGTCCATGCCGCCGCGCGTGACGGCCGCCACCGGCTTCGACGCGCTCACGCACTGCCTCGAAGCGTACTGCTCGCTCGGCGACCACCCGATGGCCGACGGGATCGCGCTCGCCGGTCTCGAGCTCTGCGCCGCCAACCTCGCCCGTGCCGTCGAACAGGGCGACGACCTCGCCGCACGCGGAGGCATGATGAAGGCGGCCATGATGGGGGCCGTCGCTTTCCAGAAGGGCCTCGGGGCGTGCCATTCGCTGGCGCACCCCCTCTCGAGCGAGAAGGGCATGCACCACGGCCTCGCCAACGCGCTATGCCTCGCTGCCGTCGTCGACTTCAACGAGTCCGCGGCGCCCGCCCGCCTCGAGCGGGTTCGCGCGATCCTCGATCCGAAAGCCAGGACCTGCGGCGACGCGGTGCGGAGCCTCCGCAAGCGGGTCGGCCTGCCCGACGGGCTCGGTCACGAAGGCGTGAGCGAAGCCGACGTCCCCAAGCTCTCCGCCAAGGCCATCGAAGACGCCTGTCACCGCAGCAACCCCCGCCCGACGACCCGCGACGACCTGGCCGGTCTGTACCGCGCCTCCCTGTAGTCTAGTCTAAAGTAGTCTCGTCTAACGTAGTCTCGTCTAAACGCATAGAGCGAGCGTCGGGTAAGTGGAACGGGTTCGGCTCGGCGGTCGCCGCGCGGAAACGCACTTCCGGTGCGTTGAGCACGGCGAGCGTCGAGACGGGCCCGTTCCACTTACCCGACGCTTGCTCTATCGGAGCATCTCGCCGCCTTGGTCGGGCGTGGGCTGGCTGCCCAGGGCGTCGTAGAAGTACCGGAGCGACAGCGTTCCGAGCGTCTCGGCGTGGTCCGAGATGAGATCGTGGCGCAGGCCGAGCTCGATGCTCCAGCGCGGGTCGATGTATCCGAACCCGAGCGACGGGGAGTTGATCTTCGTGCCCCAGTCGTAGCGCCACCCGGCGCGAACAGCGTAGTGGTCGGCCGCGAAGTACTCGGCGCCGCCCATGAGGCGAGCTCGGGCCGAGCCCCACGTGGTGAAGTCGAGCGAGCCGTCGCCCTCGATCGAGAACGTTGGGGTCGTGTAGCCGATACCGACCGCTCCGGTGATGGGCGCGAGCGCCGTGCCGGGGTTGGTCAGGTTGTGACCCACGACGGCCATCCGGAAGCTGTCGCCGAGGCTGACCGTCGCTCCCGCGTCGAAGGTGATCGTGTTGATGAGCGGGCCGTTGTTGCCGTCGGAGGCGAGGCTCGTTCCGAACGGGCCGGTGCCCAGACTTTGATCCGCGCGGAGCCAGCGCCCCGTGCCGCCGAGGGCCAGGTGGTCGCCGAGCGGGAGGGCCAGCGCGCCCCGGACGTCGGTCCAGCGTCGGTGGATGCCGCCGGGATCGTACTCCGACCACGTGCCTCCGAGGCCGCCGGCGATGTGAGAGCTGTTGAGGACCGAGTCGACGATGGCCAGGCCGTACGTCTGCCGTTTCGCCTCGGGCGAATACGAAGCCAGCGCTTCGAGATGGTAGACCTTGGCCAGGGCCATGTTGGCCGGATTCAGGAAGATCGAGGCCGTCGACACGCCAAGGGCGTTCAGCGCCCCGCCCATTCCCACCGCGCGCGGGTTAGGGACTTCACCCTGGTCGAAAGCCTGCTCGGGCGAGGTCGACATGGGGTCGGCGAGCGCGGCCGTCGACGCGGTCGAACCGATGGCCATCGCGGTCGCGGCGAGGGCCCCTCCGCCGCGCCGACCGAACCCGAGGCCGAACCGGAGAGGCGGTCCCGCCCGGGTCACCGGAACTGCAGAGGGGCGCACCGCCGGGACCTTACAGTCGAGGCGGTTCGGAGACGAGTTTTCGTCGCTCGCGCGGCGCCGGCCGCGGTCGCTATTCACGCGCCTGTTTCGAGAAAGACGCGGGTTCGTCCACTCTTGACAAGCGAATTCAGCCAAAACACGCGGTGCGCAAGTCGGCGCCCGACGGTGCGAAGACGGATTCGAAAGCCATCCCGGTCACTTCGGCACAACCGTCACGATCCCCCAGCCCGTGACGTCGATGCGACGGTGCTGACGCGGGTGGATTACAAGAAAAAATACCCATCAAGATCATGGCGTTGACATGAAAGTGGACGAAGGGCATGGACGGCTACCGAGTGGGGGTGATAGCTCCATCCGCGTTCGTGAGGAACGTCGCGGAGGGCGCTTCAAGGCCCCCTCCCGACGTCTACAAAAGATCACCTGATGGTGCTGATGTGAGTGCCATCGTCCCACGGTTTTCGCTATCTCGAGGCCCCGTGCCTCGGTGACGACTAAGTGACACGGAGCAGGGCAGAAGCAGAGCAAAATTAAGCACCGGCACGGGTGCCGGCGGCGCGTGCGAGCGGTTCGAATAGCGGCAAGGAAGTAGCGAGCGGGCCCGATTTTTATCGGCTCACTCGAATCGACGGTTCCCCCGGTGATAGGGCGGGTGGGAGACCGAGGGTCTCCTATTGGCAAATTTCACTGTAACGCGCGGCTTCGTCGTCGGACGAAGGCAGGGCGCGGCCTTCGGGTTTTCCCCAACCTGTGGAGAACCTGTGGCCTTGGATGGGCGTGTGGGCGGCTCCTCACCTGAGTGAGTCAACGTCGAGTCGGTCTTCGAGGAAACGGTGCAAGCGCGGATGCAGAGCCATGAGCAAGATGGCGCGCCGGTGGCGCCGCTGATCACACGAGGGACCGGTATGTCCGAAGAGGGAAAGCGCGCTTGGACCCAAGCCGTCGGCTTCACCCGCGACCGATCACCGGCGAGCTTCGACCAGTGGTTCTCGGGCGTTCAATTCGACAGCTTCACCGACGGCGTCCTCAGTCTCCGCGCTCGGGACGAGTTCGTTCGCCAGTGGGTCGACGACTATTTCCTGCCCACGATCGGCGACTGGCTCGAGGGGCACACGGGCCTCAGCGTGCAGGTCCGGTGGAGCATCGACGTCGCGCTCGAGCGCCCCGTGGCGGATCGTCCGTCGTCGTTCGCGCCCGTGAGGCCGAGGGCCATCTCCGTGCGTCCGGGGCCGCCCGATGTCGCGTCGCTCGCGTCGCTCGCGTCGCCTCCCTCGGTCCGCATCGACGGCTCGGCGCAGGCGTCGCCTCATCGCGTGTTCGCCGTACCTCCGCCCATCGAGGGGCTGAACGCGAAGAACACGTTCGCGAACTTCGTCGTGGGTCCTTCGAATCAGCTCGCTCACGCGGCGTCGATGGCGGCTGCGGGCGTAGGCGGCCGGCGCCACAACCCGCTCTTCATCTACGGCGGCACGGGTCTCGGCAAGACCCACCTGATCCACGCGCTCGCATACCGCGTGCGCGAAGAGCGACCGGACACGCGCATCGTCTACATCAGCGCCGAGCGCTTCGTGAACGAGTTCGTTCAGGCGCTCACCGACCAGAAGATGCACGAGTTCCGCGGTCGCTACCGGGAGAAGTGCGATCTCCTCCTGGTCGACGACATTCACTTCCTCGCCGGCAAGACGCAGACGCAAGAGGAGTTCTTCCACGCGTTCAACGCGCTTCACCAGGGGGGCAAACAGATCGTCGTCACGAGCGACAAGTACCCGCAGCAGCTCGACAAGATGGAAGAGCGGCTCGTGTCGCGGTTCCAGTGGGGCCTCGTGGCGGACATCCAGGCGCCCGAGCTCGAGACCCGCGTCGCCATCGTCCGCAAGAAGGCCCAGCTCGAACACATCGAGCTGTCCGACGACGTCTGCCTCTTCATCGCGCAGAGCGTGCGCAGCAACGTGCGAGAGCTCGAGGGGACGCTGATCCGGCTGGCGGCGAAGGCGTCGCTCCTCGGCAGGCCGATCGAGATCGAGTTCACGCGCGCGGAGATGGCGGCCACGACCACGGTGCGCCCGAACGAGGCGAGCGTCGAGGACATCCAGCGCGCGGTCTGCCATCACTTCAAGCTGCGGTCGACGGATCTGCTCTCGAAGGATCGCCACAAGAGCGTGGCCTTCGCGAGACACGTCGCGATGTATCTCTGCAAGCAGCGGCTGAAGTGCAGCTTCCCCGAGCTCGGACGCGCCTTCGGCAACCGCGACCACACGACCGTCATCAGCGCCGTTCGCAAGGTCGAGGCGCTGCGATCGCGGGACCCCGACGTGCGCGCGCACCTCGAGGCGCTCGAGCGCAAGCTCGGCGGAGTCGAGTAGCGGCCGACGCCGCCACGCGTCCAGGCCCTGCTCCGCCCGGGGTCGCGCCTGTCAGAAACGCGCGGCCGGCGGCGAGAGCGTCTTCGGCGGGGTTCCGATCTGGGCGTCGGTCGTGTCCTGGGGCACGAACCGATCGCCGTTGAGATCCTGGACCTCCATCGTGATCTCGATCGCGACGTTCCCGGCCTTGTCGCCGGCGGCCCCCTCCATGCGGAGACCGAGGTCCATGCCCGTCAGTCCGGCGACGACCGGCGGAATCCACGGCGTGTAAAAGAGGTCCGGCGGCGTCGAGTTCGACCGGTTCTGGTACTCGAAGATGTTGTTGCAGATCGACGTGGGGCTCGGGGCGTCGGTGGTCGAGCTGTCGGTTTGCTTGCCCTGAGGGCTCGCTAGGAAGTTCTCGACCGACGCGAGCTTGATCGCGATCTCGTGCATGTCGTCGGACGTGATGGTCCCCTGCAGGCGCGACATCGGATCGAGCACGTATTGCTTATCGTACCCGTTGTTCGGGATGGTCTCTTCGTCGCTCACCACGGTGACCCCGGGCTTCCAGCGGACGAACTCGTTCCACGGATCGACGAGGAGCCACACGTTGTGCGACACCGTGTCGACGTTCGACAGCACGAAGTGCACTTCGACGCTCTCGTCGCCGGCCGTCAGGAACGGCATGTGGGGGTACCCCGTTCCCTTCGGGGCGGCTCCGAGCGCCTTCTCGTCGGCGTCGCTCGGTTTGCGCACGGGGAAGGGAACGGCCTGGTTCACCTGGAAGAGGGTGATCTCTCCGTCGGAGTAGTAGGGGTCGATCCCGTCCGTCATGCCGATCGCGACGGGCGCGGTGACCTGGTCGCCGCTGCCCTTCGAGCAGGCGGCCGCCAGCGCCAGAGCGGCGAGCGGCGCGAACATCGTGACTCGGGGCCGCCACCCCCCGTGTGCGGGGGTCGTGAGCCCGTCATCGGCACGAAGGCGAAGACGCATGGTCAGAAATCCCTCCTCATTCGAGCGCACCGAGAGCGGCGACTTCGTGGATCTAGAGCGGCTGGCTCGGTATGGTCACGAGGGCGAGTCACGGTCGCCGTCGAGTCGCCGACGAGTCACCGAGTGCGAGGCGCATGCCAAGGTTTTCACGTTAACCGGTTCGCGTCCGCCTATCATCTTCGCGTGGAGCCGCTGCTCGCCTCTTCGTCGCTGCGTGTAGACATCAGTGGCACCCCGGCCATCGACGGACTCTCACTCGCGTCGACCGGAGATCACATCCTCGTCCTCGGGGCTGCCCGGGCGCTCTTCGAGGCCGCCGCGGGGCTCCGCGCGATCACGCGGGGCGAGCTCCGCGTCGCGGGGCAGGAGCCTCTCGCGGCGTTGAGGGCGGGCGCGGTCGCCGGGGCGCCGCTCGATCCGCCGATGCCGTCGACCTGGACGGTGCGTCACTACGTGACCTGGAGCGCTCGGCTCTCGGGCCACGGGGGGGGCACGGCGCGCGCGCTCGCCGACGAAGCGATGGCGCGCATGAAGCTCGGCGAGCTCGCCGCCCGGAAGCTCGCGACCGTGGCGCCTGCGGGGCGCCGGGGCGCCGTCATCGCCGGAGCGCTCGCAACGGGCGCGCCGGTCGTGCTCGTCGAAGATCTGCTCGGAGGGCTGCCCGACGACGCGGGGCGTTCGTTCGCGCGCGTCGTCGTCCGCGCGCTAGCCGATCGCCGCTCCGTCTTCTTCGCGGCGCGGGTGGCGCTCGATTCGCCGATCGCCCTCGTCGCCGACGAGGCCCTCGTGATCGACGGATCGCGGGTCGGCGGGCAGGGGGACCCCGCCGAGATCGCCTCGAAGGACAGTGCCTTCGTCTTGCGCGTGGCGGGAGACGCCCGGGCGTTCGTCGACGCCGTCGAGGCGCAGGGCGGGCGGCTCCTCGGCTCGCCGGGCGATGCGTCGCAGGCTCGCCTCACGATCGATCTCGGCGCGCTCCACACGCGCGATCTCCTCCGGATCGCCGCGGACTCGAACGCCGTGGTCCTCGAGCTCCGGCCGCTCGGGCGCGCGTTCGCCTAGCCTGGCCAGGGGCGCGCACGAGGTGCGAAGTCCGGCTCCGCGGTACTAGACTCGGCCTCACCATGGCAGAGAGCGCTCGAAGCGAACCCACGGCCGGCCTCGCGCGCGAAGACGGGCTCGGCGCCCTTCGTCCGGCGGCGCGCTCGCGTCCGGTGGATCGGGGGCGCCTCGGCGTCTACGCGGCGATCGGCGCTTCGCTCGGCAGCGTGCCCATCCCCTGGCTCCCCGACGCGTTCGCGCGCCGTGTCCGCGGGGCGCTCGTTCACGACGTGGCGTCGCGGCACGGCCTCTCGCTCACGCGCGACGCGCGCGACGTGCTCGCGGAGCCGTCGGGTCCGGACGGGCCGCGCGGCTTCGTCGCGCAAGCCCTGCGCTTCGTCGGGGTCCGCGTCGCGCTGCGCGTCCTCACGGGCTTCGGTCCCGTCGCGGTCGTCTGGCCGCTTCGCCACGCGCTGAGCACGTACCTCCTCGGGCACCTCTTGGACCGCTACCTCGACCTGTCGCGCACCGAACGCGCCGTTCGCATCGACGTCGAAGAGGCGCGGCGCGTGCGGCTCGCCATCGACGGCGCGGTCCTGCGCGCGCTGACGGTCGTGACCCCGCCGCTGCGAGAGAGTCCTTCGATCGACGACCAGCGCGACGCGATCGACGTGTTCGTCGACGCGATGCTCGCCGTGGCCGCCGGCCTCCCGGCCAAGGCGATGCGCAGGCTCGAGGCGGCGTTCGACGAGCTGCTGACGCAGGCCCATGGTTGACGCCGATGGTTGACGCACCTGCTGACGGACGGGAACCCCTCGAAGTCCGCGTGCCGGTGGCGCGCGCGCGCCGCGTGGTCGTCAAGATCGGCTCGCGCACGCTGGCCGCCGGAGGGCACGTGTTCGACTCGATCGCGACCGCCATCGCCGCGCGCAAGGGCACGGTCTTCGTCGTCGTCTCGAGCGGCGCGATCGCGCTCGGCATGAAGAAGCTCGGCTATCGATCGCGACCCAAGGAGATGGCGAAGCTCCAGGCCGCCGCGGCCGCCGGGCAGTCGTTGCTCATGCGCGTCTACGAAGAAGCCTTCGAGGCCCGCGGCATCTCCGTCGCGCAGGTGCTGCTGACGCACGCGGACCTCGCCGACCGCGTCCGCTCGAACAACGCTCGCGCGGCGCTCGGCGCCCTGTTTGACGCGCGGGCTGTCCCCATCCTCAACGAGAACGACTCCGTCGCGGTCGACGAGATCCGTTTCGGCGACAACGACCAGCTCGCCGCCATGGTCGCTCCTCTGGTCGATGCCGACCTCATGGTGCTCCTGAGCGACGTCGACGGTCTCCTCGACGCAGAGGGGCGCCGCGTGCCCGTCGTGCGTGACGTGGTCGTCGACGCGCTCCCCCATGTCCGCAAGTCGACGAGCAGCGTGGGCACCGGCGGCATGGGGAGCAAGGTCGAGGCGGCGCGCAGGGCCACGCTCGGCGGCGCGAACGTCGTCGTCGCCGACGCGCGCTCGGCCGACACGCTGGCGCGCGTGCTCGCGGGAGACGACGTGGGCACGCTGTTCGTCGCGGCGCCCGACCGTCTGAGCGCGAAGAAACACTGGATCGCGTTCACTTTGCGCCCGAGAGGCGACGTCGTGCTCGACCGGGGCGCCGCCGAGGCGGTCGCGGCGAAGGGCAAGAGCGTGCTCTCGATCGGCGTGCTCGGCGTGCGCGGAGACTTCCGCGCCGGCGACGCCGTGCGCCTCGTCGACACCAGCGGGCGTGAAGTCGCGCGCGGCCTCGCGCGGTGCAGCGCAGCCGACGCCGCGATGGCTGCCGGCAAGCCGCGCGAAGAGCTCCCCGAAGACCTCGCGGGGCTCGCGGTCCTCGTCCACGCCGACGACCTCGTCGTCGGCGCCCACCTGTAGATAGACCGACCGCCGGCCTCCCCCTCGACGCGCTCACATGCCGGCGAAGATCTCGAGGAGCGGCGGGCACGTCATGAGCAGCTCCTGCGTGGCGCCGCGCTCGGCCATGAGGACGAGCGCCCCGCCGCGCGCGGCGCGCACGGTGTTCGGCGCCCGCGCCGCCCGCAGCGCTTCGGTGGGGAAGAGGAACTCTCCGGGCCGCACGAGGGAGCCATTCGGAGCCCCGTGCTCGTCGAGCAGCTCGAGCTCGCCCGCGCCGACGACGACGAGGCCCGGCACCGGATCGCCTCGCGACGCAATGACCTCGTGCTCGGCCAGCGCGCGCAGGCGCAGGCGGTTCGTGACGTCGGACCGCAGCGACGGGTCGAGACGGTCGCCGAGCGGTCCCATCGTGATTCCGACGAGAGCCTGATGGAGATCCCCGGCGGCCCGAAGCTCGTCTTCGACCCACGGGGACGTCCGGAACGCGTGGGTCACGGCGTCTTCGTCCCACGTGGCGACGCGCGATCGCGGCGCGGCGCCGACGAGTCGCACGGGCGCGATGGCGTCGATGGTCCCGCGCGCACGCAAGACCGCGCCGGCGTCGAGGCGCTGCGCCGCGGCGTCGACGATCGTCGACGAAAGATCGACGCTGCCGTCGAGCACGAGCGCGAGGGCGAAGCCGGTCGTCTCGTCGTCGCGGGCGAGGGTGAGGACCGTGGCCGCGCTCGCGAACTCGGCGCGCGCGTCGTCGGGAAGGTTGCTGAAAGCTTCCACGTTCGAGAGGTCGATGCCGTTGCCCGGCGCGCGCAGGGGCTCGGGCGCCAGCGCAGGCTGCTGCGTGCCGCGAGCCGCGCGCGCGTCGAGGCCGGCTCTCGGGGTGTCCGGGCGAGTGGTCGTCAGGGGGTCCGCTTTCTTCGCCGCGCGGTCCGGAGCCTTGGGCGGCGCGAGCGGCTCCGGCGAGAGAGGCGGCGGCAACAGGCGACCAGCCGAGCGAGCCGCCGGCGGGATCGGGGGTGAGGCCGCCTGGAAAGGCGACGGGGTCTCGATGCTCGGCGCCGCGACCATCGGCGCGCTCGTCACGACCTCGTCGGTCTCGAACTCGGGCGGCGGCGTGATCGCCGCGGTCGAGCGCTGGGTGTCGTCGGGGGTGCCGTTTTGCATCAGGCCCTCGGCCTCGGCCCAGGGATCGAGAATGCCCGCGTGCGCTTCGGCAGCCGTGGGTACCCGACCGCGCGGCGGGGGCATCGAGGGCTCGGGGAACGACGGAAGGTTCGACACCACAGGCAAGGGCCGAACGGGCGTCGGCGCGTCGCTCTCCAGCTCGTCGGGCCGCACGCTGACGAGGTCGTCGACGTCGTCGCTGAGGGGAGTCGAGGTGGGCGGGGGTGTTCGCGTCGAGGGGGCGCGGCTCGAGTTGGGACTGCGCGCGATCCACTCTGCGAGCTCGGCGGCATCGCGCGCCAGCTGGAGCGCGCGATCGTCGTCTTCGGCTTCGCCCGCAGCTTGAGCTGCGCGCCGGAGCCAGACGATCGCGTCGATGCGCTCCCGCCGCCTCCAGAGCGCATCGGCCGTCTGAAGCGCCCAGACCACATCCTCGGCGTCGGTGCCGGCTGCAGGAGGAATGGAGCGCATCGCCGAGCGTATTCGTATCACTCGCGGCGGCCATCCGCAGCAGTCACCTGGCGGACTTATGCCGGGACCCTCGCGCGAGCAGCTCGCATAAAGGCTCGCCTATCCGGCGGGGCGAAAGGCCGTGACCCTTCCGTCATCGGAGCCGATCACGAGGGTGCCGTCGCTCAGCAGGGTGGCCGGCGCGTCGACGTCGCCCCCCGTCGTGAACCGCCAGAGAAGCCGCCCGCCCGCGTCGACGGCGTAGACGGCGTCGTCCTGGGCGCCGAAGACGAGCGTGCCCATCGCGTCTTCGAGCGCGCCGCCGTGCACGCCGAAGTCCCTGGCGCCCGTCCCCTGGATGGGGAAGTCGCCGCGGACCTCGCCGTCGCCCGAGAGCAGCCGAACCGCGCGGGGTCTCGGCCCGTAGACGCCGGCGAGCACGTCGCCGTTGCGCGCGACCGACAGCGTGCCTCGCACGTAGCCGCCGACGTTCGTTCGCCACACGACGCGCCCGTCGTCGGGATCGAGGCGGACCACCTCGTCGCCATCGGTTCCGACGAAGACGCCCCCGCGGTCGTCGAGCGCCGGAGCGCCGTCGACGTCGGCGCCGAGGTCGACGCTCCACGCGAGCCGGCCGTCGGCGGCGAGCGCATAGACGTGATGGTCCTGGGAGCCCGCGAACACGCGACCGGTCGCGCCCAGCGCGGGCGCCCCGTAGACCTTGCGCTTGGCGGCGAATCGCCAGCGTACGAATCCCGTCGGCGTGACGTCGTAGATCGTACGGCCCGCCGCGAACACGACCGCGCCGTCGCCGGCGATGACCGCGCCGGTGTCGGCGTCGCCGTCCGTGTCGAGTGACCACTTGATCTTCCCGTCGGGCGAGACGGCGTCGAACTTCTTCGCGTCGCTGCCGACGTAGATCGTTCCATCGTCGGCGACGCACGGCGTGGCGTAGACGCGGTCGCCGAGCGCGAGCGTCCAGCGAACGTCGCCGCCGTCGCGGGCCAAGGCCGTCAGCGCGCCGCCGAGCGACGCGGCGTAGAGAGTCTGCTCGTCGGGCGAAGCTGTGACCTGCGCTTCGATCGGACCGCCGACGTCGCGCGTCCAGTCGACGGTGGGCGTCTTCGTCGTCGCCCGTCCCGCGGAGCGATGCGTGTGGCGCGCGTCCCCGTGGAGCATGCTCGTCCTGGGCGGAACGACGGAATCACCCGGTGGCGTTCCGGCCCCGAGCCCCACGGCAGTCGAAGCGCCCAGGCCGCCGTCGGCGGACGCGTGCCCAGCCGCGAGCGCGCGGCGCACATCGCGTTCAGCACGCTCGCCCGCTCGCCACCGGAGCGTCGCGGCCGTGAGCACGACCGCCGCCATCACCGCGACCAGCACGATCGGGACCCGCGTCACGTCGTGGTGCCTCGCACGCGCGCTCTTCAGCGCGTCTTGGAGCGAGCCGACTGCACGCGACGCTCGGACTCACGCGCCTCGTCGATCCCGATGGTGTGAGGGGATTCGTTCGGGCGTCGCCTCGCGAGCCAACCGATCAGCGTCAGGCCGGCGAGCCGGGCGCTCCGGGGCATCGTGGGCTCGCGGAGGAGCCGCGAGAGGTCGGCCATCAGGCGAGTTCGCTCGGCTTCGTCGTACACGGAAGAACATGCCGGCGGAGGCTGCGACCCGATTCTACGCTGCACCGAAGACACCCGGCCCTCCCCGGACCCCTCGACCGGCTCGGTTCTCGACCCCGCCTCCGCAGGCCAGGCAGCGGGCCCTTTTTCGTCGGTCCGCGACACGTGCGCGGCAGAGCATAGCTCGCCGCTCCAATTCGTCGAATTTGGCGTTGGGGATCGGATCTCAGAGCGCATCGACCATGACCTCGCGGTCTTTTGCGCCACTCGAGGGGCCGACCAGGCCGCGCCGTTCCATCATCTCGACGATGCGCGCGGCGCGGTTGTATCCGAGGCCGAGCTTTCGCTGGAGCCACGAGGTCGAGCAGCGGCGCGTGTCGGCGACGACCCTCACGGCGTCGTCGTAGAGGGGGTCCTGCTCGGCGTCGGCCTCGGCGTCCTGGGCCTCGTCGTCGTCGCGCGGTTTCAGGATGTTGTCGTCGTAGACGGGCTCGCCCTGCTCGCGGAGGCAATCGGTCACGCGCTGCACTTCTTCTTCGCTGACCCACGGGCACTGCACGCGCTTGGTCTCGCCGGTCCCGTTCAACCGGATGAGCATGTCGCCCATGCCGAGCAGGTGCTCGGCGCCCTGCTCGTCGAGGATGGTGCGCGAATCGACCCGCTGCGAGACTCGGTAGGCGATCCGCGTCGGGAAGTTCGCCTTGATCGTGCCCGTGATGACGTCGGTGCTCGGACGCTGCGTCGCCAGGATGACGTGCATTCCCGCGGCGCGCGCCTTCTGGGCGAGCCGCGCGACCGCCGACTCGACCTCTTTGCCTTGCTGCATCATGAGATCGGCGAACTCGTCGACGACGATGACGATCCACGGGAGCCTCTCCGGCAAGGGGACATACCCCTCGTCGCTCCCCTTTTCGGCGGGGATCTCGTCGGTGAAACCGTTGAAGTCCTTCGACTGCACGACGCGCTGGTTCGGGTTCTTCGCCTCGCCGCGCGCGACCCGCTCGACCCACCCGTTGTACGTCGCGATGTTCTTGGTCCCGGCGTCGGCGAAGACCTGGTAGCGACGCTCCATCTCGTCGACTGCCCACTTGAGCGCGGTCGCCGCGAGCTTCATGTCGGTCACCACCGGCAAGAGCATGTGCGGGATGCGATCGAACGGCGCGAGCTCGACGACCTTCGGGTCGATCATCAGGAGGCGCAGCTCGTCGGGCGATCGCCGGTAGAGCATCGACAGGAGCATCACGTTCAAGCCGACGCTCTTGCCCGCGCCGGTCGCGCCCGCGACGATGACGTGCGGCATGCTCGCGAGGTCCGCGTAGACCGGGTTGCCAAGGATGTCGCGCCCGATGACGACGGGCAGCGGCACGTCGAGCGTCTGGAAGCGGCGGTCCTCGATGAGGTCGCGCAGCACGACCTTGACGCGCTTGTCGTTGGGGAGCTCGAAGCCAATCCGGTTCTTCCCCGGGATCGGCGCCACGATGCGGACCTTGCGCGCGAGGGCGAGCGCGAGGTCGTCGGCCAGCCCGGCCACCTTCGACACCTTGGTCCCCGCCGCGGGCGAGACCTCGTACGTCGTCACGGTCGGCCCGGGGAGGATGTCCTCGACCTTGCCCTGAACGCCGTAGTGCGCCAGCGTCTCGATGAGCGTCTGGGCGTTCGCGAGGAGCTTGTCGCGATCGATCGAGAGCGTGGGCTCGACCTTCTCGGCGACCAGGAAGTCGACGCTCGGCAGGCGGAAGGGCTTGGCGCGCCTGCCCGGGCTACCGAACTGGGTCACGTCGCGCACCTCGCGGATTTCGGCCTTCTCCTTCTCGAGCGCGGCCGACGTATCGACGATGGTGGGCGCCTTTTTCGCGCGCTTCGCTCGCGCGGCGGCGTCGTCCGCGGCGGCGGCGACGTCGGTGACGGCATCGATCGCGGGCGACGGCTCGACGGTCTTCGACGGGACCTGCTGGGGCGCGGGCGTCGTCATCGGCGCGCGGGCGCGCTCGGGAGCGACCGCATCGCGCGAATCGACTGCGCCCAGGTCCGCGTCGCTCGAAGGCGGCGCGCTCGCCGCCGTCGCGACGTCCCGGGCGGGGGGATCGATCTTCGCGGCCGGCGCCTTGCGCGCGCGCCGCCTGGGGGCGGCTTCGGACTCGGTGGC
>CALFNG010000211.1 GCA_937902985.1 uncultured Myxococcales bacterium | reverse complement strand
CCTCGCGGCGCGGAGCGCGAACCGGGGGCACTCCCCGCGCTCGCCTCGTCGGGTCCGGCGGTGCCCTCGCCACCCATCGAACAGCCCCCCCCGCCGGCCGCCGCGGCGCAAGTCCCGCTCGTCCACCGGCCGCCTCCCGTCGCGGCGCCGGGCGTGGCGTCGGCGCCGCGCCTTCGTCCGTCGCCGACTCCAGCCAAGGCGAGCTGCGATCCTCCTTGGAGCGTCGATGCCGAGGGCGTGAAGACCTACAAGCTCGAGTGCCTGTAGCCCGGGACGCGTCGGGTGCGCGTGCCACACGGCGCCTACCGGCGGCGTCGGGTCTCCCGGCGGAGAAATGCCGTCAGTCTCGCGACTGGCGGCGAGCCTTCACGAGGCGGAAGTAGCGCAGCCCGAGGCCCGACGCCTTCGCGGCGTGCGTGACGTTTCCGCCGTGCTCGGCGAGCACCCGCTCGACGTACCGACGCTCGAACTCCTCGACCACCCGGCGTCGCGCGACCGGATAGGGCATGCCGCCCGCGAGAATGGCCTCGAGCCACTCGCCGCCGGCGACACCCTCGGGCGCGCTCGGCGAGACCGTGGTCGCGCGAGGTGGCGATTGCCAGTCGTGACCGAGGGCAATGAAGCGGGCCACGGTGTTTCGGAGCTCACGCACGTTTCCCGGCCAGTTGTAGTCCGGGAAGCGCGCGTCGACTTCGGCTTCGACCTCGTCCGGGTTGCCGCCCATCTCGACGGCGAACTGGCGCGCGAGGAGGGGCACGTCGCCTCGGCGCTCGCGCAGCGGCGGGAGCTCGATACGCGCTACGGCCAGGCGATGGAAGAGATCGTCGCGGAAGCGGTTCGTCGCGATGGCCTTGTCGAGATCGCGGCGCGTCGCGGTGATGACCCGTACGTCCACTTTGATCCACTTCTGGCCGCCCACCCGACGCACCTCCCCCCGGTCGAGCGCGCGAAGCAGCTTGCCTTGCAGCGCGAGATCCAGGTCCCCGATCTCGTCGATGAAGATCGTCCCGCCGTCGGACTCTTCGAACACGCCGGCCCGGCTGAACGCCGCCCCGGTGAACGCGCCCCGCTCGTGGCCAAAGAGCTCGGCCTCGATCAGGTTGGGCGCGATGGTCGTGCAATCGAACACGACGAACGGCCCCTTCGAGCCGCCGACTTCGTAGATGGACTCCGCGAGGACCTCCTTGCCGGTCCCCGTCTCGCCCTCGATGATCAACGGGACCTTCGACCTGGCGAGCTTCTCGCAAAAGGGAAAGAGCCGACGCATCGCCTGACTGGCGCCGAGCGTGGAGCCGAAGCGAATCGAGGTCGAGAGCGCCGGTGCTTCGACTGCCTGATCGACCTCGAGGCGCATCGCGGTCGACCCGCAGCGCACGATCTCGCCGCCGCGAACGAACCCCTCGACGATCTGGACCCCGTCGACGAAGGTACCGTTCGTCGATTCCAGGTCGGTGATGCGATAGCGCATGCCCGCGGCCTCGAACGCCGCGTGGCGCCGCGACACGGTGGGGTCCGTCAGGCGCAGATCGCAGACCTCGCTCGTACCGAGGAGGATGCGCGAGGGCTTGTTGGGGTCGAGATCGAACTCGCGATTCGCGTCGGGTCCCTCGATGACGACGACGCGTCGCAGTCGCGTCGTGCGCGCGAGTTCGAGCGGGCGCGCAATCGTGGAGAGCTCGTTCGCCTGCGGCTCTTCATCGAGAGCGCTCGGCTCGCGCGGCGATCGCGTCATGCCACCAAAGATAGCGCAGACTTCCGGCGTCGCGCGGCGGCTGCCGAAGGCCGGCCATGAGGACGATCGGGCTACAGGCATCGCAGCTTGTAGAGGCGCGTTCCGTCGGCGTCGGTCGTGTAGGGAGGCGAGCAGTCGGGGGGCGCCTCCGGAGACGGCAGCGAAGGCGCTGCGGCGCGCTTCCGAGGCGGTGGACGGGGGCTGGCCGTCGAGCGAAGCGGTGGGGGTACGTCGCCTTCGAGCCGCGCGGCGCGCACCGGGCTCTCGGCCGCTCGATCGGGGCCGCTCGTAGAAGGAGCGTCGGTGGAGACGACAGGCGCGGCGATCGCGCCCGTCGCGGTCGCGACCGCGGGCTGAATATCGGGGAGCGCGCTTGCGGATCGACCGCGCCCGTAACCCGCGACCCGCACGCCCGCGCCCCCTATTGCGACGACGACCACGATTGTGGCGGCGCGACGTGTCCACGCTTCGCGATGGGGCCGGTCAGGGAGGACCGGAGCCGTCTTCGTGCTCTCGAGATCGGTGTGCAACACGACCGCGAGGCGGTCGGCGTGTGCCCCCGCGCTCGCCGCGCCGTCCGGGTCGCGCGAGCCGTCACGTGCGCCATGCTCCCGGTCACGGTCGATCGCGGCCAGCGTCTCGGCGCGCGCGCCGAGCGTCGCGGCCGCGTGAGCCTCGACCCAGTCGGTCACCTCCGAAGCGGACGCCGGGCGAACGGCCTCGCGGATCCCTCGGGCCAGGTCGCGCGCCGTCGCGAAGCGATCGGCCGGATCGCGCGCGAGGCCGCGCAGGACGATCGCGTTGAGCAGCTCCGGGACGTGGGGCGCGACGGCCGACGGGGCATCGATGTTGCCGAAGAGGATCCGTTCGACGAGCTTGCCGTCCGGGGCCTGCTCGAACAGGCGCCGGCCCGCGAGGAGCTCCCAGAGCACGACCGAGGCCGCGTAGACGTCGGTCTTGCGGTCGACGGTCGTGCCGCGCACCTGTTCGGGCGCCATGTACGCAATTTTTCCCTTCACCTGACCGTCTCGCGTTACCTGGAGGCGTCCGATGGCTTTGGCGACGCCGAAGTCGAGCACGCGCGCGGCCCCGTCGAGACCGACGAGCACGTTTTCGGGGCTCACGTCGCGGTGGACGAGGCCGAGCGACTCGCCGCGCTCGTCGGTCGCTTCGTGAGCGGCGTGCAGCCCGGCGAGGAGGTCGCAAACGATCGCGCACGCGATCGCCGGCGGGATCCGTCCCCTGCGCTCGAGCACGCGGCTGACCAGCCGCGCGAGGGGCTCGCCGTGCACGTACTCCATCACGATGAGCAGCTCGGCGGAGCCGGCGAGCACGTCCAGCGTGGCCACGACATTGGGGTGATGAACCCGGGCGGCGAGCCGCGCTTCGTCCACGAACATGGCGACGAACTCCGGATCGCTGACGAGGTGCGCGTGCATCCGCTTGATCGCCACCGAGCGAGCGAACCCGCCCGGCCCCGCGAACCGACCGAAGTGGACGCTCGCCATCCCACCGCTCGCGATGGCCTCGTGCACCTCGTACTGTCCGATCCGCATCGGTTCACGCACCCCGACAGGATAGCAGCCCTCCCGAGCGTGCGACTCGCGGGACGGCTCAGTCTCCCGCAGCGTCCCGATCGTCGCATGCGCAGCCGCACTGACCTTGGACGCATACCGCGTAGTTCAGGGGCCACTTGCAGATCGCGCACATGCCGGGGTGGCTCGCGTAGCAGTCCCACTGACGAACGCAGCCGCCATCACCCGTAGACGCGCCGTCGAGGGCCGCGTCGGGCTGGGAGCTGTCGGGGCCACCGTCGGTCTCGAGGCCGGCGTCAGCGCCGCCCCCGTCGACGGGGCTAATAGTGCCGCCTTCTGCCGATGCAGCCGCATCCTGCTCCACGGTCAGCTCCCCCGCATCGGCGGTGGAGCCCGTTCCGACCGAGGTCCCGGAACCGGATCCAGCGCCGGAGCTCGACGTGAAGGCCCCGCCGCTCGATGGGTTGGACGGGGAACCCGACGAGCTTGCAGGCCCGCCCGCCCCGCCATTGGAGGCCGAGGCGTCGTCGCCAGACGCGCTCTGGTCGGATTCCGGAGGCAGTGGTTGAGGATTGAGGTTGTGAGGATTGAGGTTGCACGCGTCCGGCAGCGTCAGCGCCAGCACGGCGCCGGCGACCCATAGCCACGGGCGAAATAGGGCCCCTCTCATCGACCTTTCGTAGCGTACACCGTATTGCCGCGCTTGGCGACACGCCGGCCAGCGCAGGGATCGGGCCGCTGGCGTGACGCCGTCGCGAGCGTCGGCCCGAACCGAACGGGAGCGGAAATGAGCCCTCAAAGTTCGGCGTTCGGTGCCGTTCGGAGACCCTGGGGGTCGAGAACATGGTGGCTACAGAACTGGTGTACGTCAGCGCGGCCAAGGCTCCGATGAAGCCTGCGGAGCTCACCAACCTCTTGCTCAAAGCTCGCGCGAACAATCGAGCGCTCGGCGTGAGCGGAATGCTGCTTCACCACCTCGGGTCGTTCTTCCAGACGCTCGAGGGAGACCCCGCGGTGGTCCAGAAACTGTTTGCGCGGATCGAGCGAGACCCTCGGCATCACCGGCTGGCGGTGCTCTCGACGCGGGAAGTCTCGCAGCGGACGTTCGGCGACTGGAGCATGGGCTTCGTCGACGGTGCGCAGCAAGAGCTGTCTCGGGTGCCCGGCTTCAACGACTTCTTCCGCCGAGGCTTCGAACTCGCGAACGTCTTCACGGACCACGGCCGCGTCAGAGACCTGCTGCTCGCGTTCCGCGACGGGCGCTTTCGCCAGTGGGTCGACGCCTCGTAGCCAGAGGAGAACCGCAAAGGCGCGAGGACGCGGAGATGGACTAGACGTCGGCTCCCGTCCGGCACCCGCGCTGGCCGACGGCGGCGAGCAGGGCCACGAGCGCGAGCATCGTGAACCCGAGGATCGCGGGGCTCATCGACTCGGCCAGGCCTTGCGTCGTCAGGCGGGCTCGCTCGTTCGCGTCGGCGATCGCGCTCGTGGCGTAAAACGTCGCCGCGAAGTCCGACACCATCCCGACGAGGGTCGCCCAGAGGGTCGCCCGGGAGAGCCACGCGACGACCGCCTCGTTGCCAGGCACGGGCCGGGCCGCGAACTGCGCCGCCGCCACGAGCGCGAGGAGACCGAACCCCACGAGGAAGAACATCGGAAAACCGCCTGCACGAAACAGCGTCAGCATCGGATCACCTCTCCCCCCGATCCAACGCGCGCCGCCGACTTCCGTGACACCCGGGGCAGTCAGAACGTGAGCGTCACGGTTTTTGTCACACGGTGCCGCGCCGCGCGTTCATGCTCGAGAAGGCGATGCGCGATCCGACCGAAGGCCCGCTCGTCGCGGCGCTCCGTCGCGGGGAGCCCGCGGCCTTCGAGGTCGTGTATGGCCGTTACCGGGCGCGGGTTTACGCCTTCCTTCGTCGCCTCTGCCGGCGGGGCGACGTCGCCGACGACCTGTTCCAGGAGACGTGGCTCCGGCTCGCGCGTCACGCGCCGCGCCTCCGCAGCGACACCGATCTGCGCGCCTGGCTCTTCACCGTCGCGCGCAACCTGTGGGTGAGCCACCGCCGCTGGGCCGATCCCCGCGCGCTCGGGCAGGTGGCGATGGCCGCGGTCGATGAGCTCCCGTCGCCCGAGGGGCCGGCCGACGACCGAGTCGAGGCCGCGCTCCGCGTCGCGCGCGTCGAGCGGGCCCTGGCGTCGCTCCCCGGAGGGTCGCGCGAGGTGCTCTTGCTCGTGGGCGTCGAGGGCTTCGGGCAAGACGAGGCGGCCGCGATCCTCGGCGTATCGCACGAGGCTCTGCGCCAGCGCCTCGGCCGCGCACGCAGACAGCTCGCGAGCGCGCTCGAACGAAACGACCCCACGGAGGCCATCGCGTGAACGGATCCGAGCCGCCCCCCCCCGAGCTGGCCGCGTTGCGCGAGCTGCAAGTCGAAGAGCCGCCGGCCCTCGTCCGCGAACGGGTTCGCCGGCGTGCGCTGGCGGCGCTCGCATCGTCGTCGTCGCGCGGGCCGGGGCAACGCCTGCTCGCGCGCTTCGCGATGCCCAGCGCGCTGGCGGCCACGGTCGTCGTCTATCTGGCGTGGGCGTTCACGGCGGCCGGCGCGCTCTATCGCCGCTGACGTGGCCCGTAGCTTCTTCGCGCCGCTGCCGCGAGAGCCAGGCCGCCAGCAGGGCGAAGCTCCTCACGGATCGGCGCGATCCCCGAGGACACAACCGCCTGAAGAATACCATCGCCGACGGCACCCCAAGCAGTCGTTGCGCACGAGCTCGGCGTGTGTGAAGGCTAGTCGCCCCGGAGCGGACCCGATCCCTCGGCCGCGTCGAGCCTCATGCGCCCGACGCAGGTGCGACGCTCTGGGAGGGCAACCTCAGGAACTGCGCACGCAGCTCGGCGTGTGCCCGCGAGGCACAGAAGGCCATGAGATCGCTCGCCACGCGCTCGGCCGATGGACGCTCGGGAGCGGGCGGCTGCGACCGCACGGCCGCCACCGCCGTCTTGAGCTCCCCGCAAAGGAACAACCCGACGCGGGCCGCGGTGAGCTCGGCGCTGCGGATCCAGTGTTCCAGCCCGAGCTCGCCGCCCCGCGCACCGAGCCGGGCGGCCGCCTCGCCGATCGCCGCGCGCTCGTTCTCGCCGAGGTGACGCGCGAGGGCGCGTCGCATCTCGACAGTCTCGACGGTCGACGGGGTCGATGGATCCGTGGCGCGCCCGTCGAAGCCCGCGATCTCGAGGGCGGTCTCGACGAGCTCGCGGAGGTCTTCGAGCCTCGGGTAGTAGAGCAAGCAGTGATACTCGAGCCGGTACCAGGTGAGGGCCCGTCCGGCCAGGAACGCGAGCTGCTTGGCGGACGTGCCCGAGAGCACGTGCGGAGCGAGCGCGATCGACGGCGGTTCGCGCAGCACGTGCATGACGGCCTCGCTGGCGTCGGTAAGGTCGCCCGTCCCCGCGTAGACCTCGGGGCAGCCGACCCCGAGGACGCGCGCGGCCCAGTGCAGGGTCCTCACGGCGGAGACGGTGCTCTCGGCGTCGAGCCGCGCGGCGGAATCGAGCGACGGGACCCGGCGGCTCGACTGCACCTGCTCGAGGCGCACGGCGACCGCGGCGTCATGGACGGCGGCGAGCAGGGCGGCAACGGCTTCGTCGAAGCCGGGGGCGCGAAGAGCGTTCAGGGCTGCGGCGTCGAGCGGCATGAGCACCTGCATCGGCCCCACGGAGCGTGACTGCTCGACCACGGCCACGTGCTCGGGCTCCGCGACACCGAGCTCCTCGAGGAGCATGGCGTCGAGGAGCGCCGCGTCAGTCTGCCCGGCGCGCCGGTGCGCCGCGAACGCCTTCGTGTAGTCGGCGGGGTCGATCGGAGCGGCGCGACCGCTCGCCTCGTAGGCGCCGCGGAGCGCCTCGAGGACGGTCGCCCGCTTCGGGTCCAGCGCGCGCGCGTGCTCGAGGACATCGACCGCGCCGTCTGCGTCCCGGAGGTGGACTTGCAGGATCCTCGCGACGCCCGTGAGCTCCAGCGCCCGTTGCGCGACGGTCGCGAGCGTCTCGGCCCGATCGAGGCGCATCTCGACGACGCGCGGCCAGTCGCAGGCCGCCGTCGCCTGCTCGATCTGGCCGTCGATCGTAGGGTCGGTAGAGCCGCGGAGCCAGCTGAAGCTCTGTGCGCCCGCGCCGCTGGCATCGCTCGCGTGGGCGGCGACCGCCCGGTCGTGCATGGCGGAGAGGAGCGCTTCGGTCGACGGCGGACCGCCGTCGTCGACGGGCGGCATCGCAAGCCGGGTGAAGGCGATGCGGTCGGAAGCGTCCGCGAGAGGGCGCACGGCGGCGAGCACCGAGTACCCGTGATCCGCTGCGCCGAGCGACCGGGCCACCTCGGACGCGAGGTCGGTGGCCGGTTCGGCCTCGCGCGGCGCGCCCGGCGGCTCGTCGTGCACGAGGTCGAGGACCAGCGACACGTAGCCCGGGTCGCGCGCGGCGAAGAGCTCCGTGAGCGCGGGAAGCGCGAGCTGCGTCGTTCCGGTCATGGCGATGGAATCGCTGCCCACGAGCCGCCCGCTGACGTGAACGAAGACGCTGTCCCCGGGCGACAGGTTTTCGGCGGCGCGCCGGAGGCTCTCGAGGGGGTCGGAGCCGCTCCCCACGATGGCCACCTGGAACCCCCTGCCCACGAGCTGGTTTCGAAGCCAGCCGAGCGCCTCGAGACGCGCCGGGGCGGTGCTCATCAGAGGGTCGGTGGGGGCTACGAAGAGGGCGAAACGCGCGGGCACAGTCGGGCAATGTACCACCGCGAAGTCGCGCGGTGTCGGGCCGCGCGCAGGTGCGTACGGATGGTCACGGCGGGCCAACGTGACGAACACGATCGCCAGAGGCGAGGCGCGTCAGGGTCAGCTCGGCATATGGGAATGTACGATTTCCCAGGCGCGCGCGAGCGTGATCCCTCTCCGCTGCTCCACCGCGAGCGGATGGTCGGTCGGCTCGAGCTCGATCGTTGGCCGGTGATTCTGGACGCCAAAGTGCACGCGGGTCTTCAGGAGGAACGTGTTCTCCTCGTAGTGCGCGATGCGATTCGCGAGCCAGCCGAACGTCGGCGCCATCTCCTCGTTCCTCTCGTAACGCTCGTAGTTCGCGCGCGACTGCGAGACCCAGACGCCGAGGCCGAACGGCTCGTCTTGCCCGTGAATTGGAATCACGATCACGCCGCGAACGAAGTACTGCTCGCCGTCGCCGTCACGCACCGTGCAGCGATCCGACGTGAAGGTCGTGCGCTCGGCGCGCTCGTTCTCCGGAACGTCAAGGTAGGGGTCGGGCGCGTGCAGTCCGATGTCGGGAAGTCCCTCGTGCTCCTCCGCACAGATCGCGCATCGGAACGTCATGGCCCGAGAAACATGTTGACGACGGTTCGCCCCGAAGACAAGGCTCCGGGTCATGCCGAGATTGGCCACGGCGGCCTATCCGTCAAGCGGCCTTCTGCCGGCTGTCCCTCAGGAGCCCGAGCCGGACCAGGCTATCGGCGGTGGCGACGATGGCATCCTCGCTCGAACGCGGCGCCCAGCCCAGGATGCGCCGGGCCTTCGCGCTGGTGGCGTTCTTCGCCTTGCCGAGCTCGGGGACGATCTGCCGCACCGCCGGGTCGCGCATTGCGGCGAGGCGCACGAGCCAGTTCGGGAGTTGACGGGCCGGCACTCTCGCGGCCGACGCGCCCATGCGGGCCTTCAGCACCTTGGCGATGTCGAGCACAGACATGAAGTCTCCGGCGACGGCGAGGAAGCGCTCGCCCCTGGCGGCGGGATGGGTCATCGCCCGGATGTGCAGATCGGCGACGTCGCGCACGTCGACGACGCCGAAATAGATCCGAGGGCACCCGGGCATGGCGCCGTCCATGAGGCGCTGCACCAGGAGGATCGACGTCGCGTAGTCGGACCCGAGAACAGGACCGAACACGCCCACCGGGTTGACGACCGAGAGCTCGAGGTTGGCGCCTTCCTTGGCGATGAAGTCCCACGCCGCGCGTTCGGCCAGCGTCTTCGATTTCACATACGGACGCACGTCGTCGCCATTGGGGTCCGTCCAGCTGGTCTCGTCGAACGGCGCTTTCTGCGGCGCGTGGCCATAGCCGATCGCCGCGAACGAGGACGTCATCACCACGCGTTTGACGCCGCTGTCGCGCGACGCCCTCAAGACCCGGAGGGCGCCTTCGCGCGCGGGCACGATGAGCTCGTCTTCGTGCTTGGGGAGGCCTGGCGGGAAGGGCGACGCCACGTGCAGCACGTAGTCGCAGCCGGTGACGGCCTCCGACCAGCCGGCGTCTTTCTCGAGATCGGCGACAGTGAACGACAGGCGATCGCCCGGCTCGGCCCCCCCTTCCTTCAGCGCGGCGCGTACATCGGCCTCGCGCTTCAGGCTCCGCACCGTGGTGCGCACCTGATGGCCCGCGGCCAGGAGCTGCAGGATGGAATGGCTCCCGATGAAGCCCGAGCCGCCCGTCACCAGAACTGTGCTCATCGCGGGATGGATGATCAGGGGATGCGACCCGTTGCGCAAGGGGGCGCGTGGTCCTTCCTGACGGCCAGGTCACTCGACGCGCAGGATCAGGTGAAAGCCGAAGGCGGTCTCCACGACCGCGCTGACCTCCTTCATCTTCAGCTCGAACGCGGCGTCAGCAAAGGCCGGCGCGACGTCGGCGCGCTCGATGGTGCCGAGGCTCCCCTCGCGGGTCGCCGCACCGGACTCATCGCTGTAGAGGGCCACGACGTCGGCGAACGACGCGCCGCCTTCGAGCTTCGTCAGCGCTTCTTCTGCGCGAAGGCACGCTTGTTCGCGCGTGCGCGTGACGGTCGCGGGCGCGTTCTTCGCGCCGGCGTATTTCACCAGGATGTGCTTCACGCTGATCCGGTCCGGTTCGGAGGGCTTCCGTGCCCGCCGGGCGTCGGCAGCAGCCAGACACGACGCGACCGCGCTCTGGCCGCTCGATGTCGACGCAGCAGAGGCCGCCGACGAGGCCCCCCCCGACGGGGCTCCGCCGCAGGCGAACGTCGTGACGACCAGGGCGCCCAGGAACCTCGCGTGGCGGCGTGACGCGCTCTTCATCGCGGCGATTCTACCGCCGTTCACGGGCGTCTTTACATCCACCCGCGCTTCTTGAACCAGATGAGCGGAATCGCCCCGCTCACCACGATCACCACGAGCGCCATGGGGTAGCCGAGGGGCCATGACAGCTCGGGCATGACGTGGAAGTTCATTCCGTAAATGCCCGCGATGAGCACCGGCGGAATGCCCACGACAGAAGCGATGGTCAGCGTCTTGACGATCTCGTTCTGCTCGATGTTGATGAAGCCGAGGCTGGCGTCGAGCACGAACTGCACGTTCCCCGAGAGCCGCGTCTCGTAGTCTGTGAGCGACGCGATGTCCGCGCGGACGGCCTTCATCCGCCCTGCGTTGACCGGGGGCGCGCCCCGCAAGCCCGACTCCGTGACGAACGTCGCGATGCGCCCGACGCCGAGGAGCTCGTCGCGAACACGGGACGTCTTGTTGGCGATGTGACCGATCTTCTGCAGCGCTCCCCGCAGGCCCTCGCTCTTCCACTCTTGCAGGCGGAAGACGGAGCGCGAGAGCGCGTCGCACTCGCCGCCGGCGTGCTCCAGCCCGTCGGCGGCGCGATCGACGACCGTCTCCATGATGCGCAAAAACACCTCTTCGGCCGTGGCCTCGCGCCCTTTCTCGCAGGCCGCGCGCGCCTCGTCGAACGCCTTGACCTCGGCGAAGCGCACGGTGATGAGGACGCGCGCCGCCAGGACGAACCCCACGGGGGTGAGCACGACCTCTCCATCGCCGCTCGGAGCCACGAGCGGCGTCGAGACGTAGTACGCCCCCTCGTCGAACCCGAGCCGACTCGACGACTCGATCTCGCTCACCTCGTGCCGGGTCGGCACGTGCAGCCCCGTCGCCTCGTGCGCCTGCTGCACCTCCTCGGGAGACGGATCGAGGAGATCGATCCAGACCGCCGAAGCGAGGGCGCCGGTCGGGTACGTCCCCATCATAGCGTCACCATAGGCCGGGGCGGCCCGCGTATCGACCTTGCCTTCAATCTCGATCGAGCAGCGAGGCGAGCCGCCCGCGAACGAGCGCCTCGGCCTCCGACATGATCCGGTCGACCAGCTCCTTGACCGTCGGGATGTCGTGGATCAAGCCGGCGACCATTCCGCAGCTCCAGGCGCCCGCGTCGACCAGCCCTTCGCGCATCACCTTCGGGTAGACGCCCGCGACCTCGGGTACGATGTCCGCGAAGGTGAGGCTGGCTCCGAGCGTCCGCTCCTTCTCGAGGAGGCGCTCGACGCCGGCGTTGTTCAGCACGCGCTCGGTGTTCCGCAGCGACCGCATGATGAGGCGGGTGTCGAGCTCCGTCGCGCGAACGATGGCCTCCTTGACGTGGTGGTGCACGGGCGCCTCCTTCGTGGCGATGAAGCGCGTGCCCATGTTCATCCCCTCGGCGCCGAGGGCCAGCGCGGCGACGAGCGACCGCGCATCGGCCATTCCACCCGAGGCCACGAACGGGACACGGAGCTCGTCGGCGGCCCGGGGGAGCAAGATCATGTTCGGCACGTCGTCTTCGCCGGGGTGGCCGCCGCACTCGAAGCCGTCGATGCTCAGCGCGTCGCACCCGATCGATTCGGCCTTCTTCGCGTGGCGCACGGACGTGCACTTGTGAATGACCTTGATCCCGGCCTTCTGCAGCTCGGGGAGCCACTTCTGCGGATTGTTCCCCGCCGTCTCCACGACCCGCACCCCCTGCTCGACGATGACGCGCACGTAGCCGGGATAGTCGGGCGGCTTCACCGCGGGCAGGAACGTCAGGTTCACGCCGAAAGGCCGATCGGTCATCGCCCGGCAGCGCGCGATCTCGCGGGCCAGGTCGTCGGGGGTGGGCTGCGTCAGCCCGGTGATGATCCCCAGGCCGCCAGCGTTCGAGACGGCCGCCGCCAGCTCGGCCAGGCCGACGAAGTGCATTCCGCCTTGAATGATGGGGTGGCGGATGCCGAGCAGCTCGGTGATGCGGGTCTTCATGGGTCCGTCCTCCTCCCCGAGTGAGTGGTTGAGCCCGTCAGTTGAGCTTTCCAAGCATGCGTTCCACCGGCTTGCTCAGCTGCGCCAGGATGAACTCCGGCGCCACGCGGTTCATGAACTTGAGCGAATTGGCCTGGCCGGGACGGATCTCGAGCTGATCCTTCTCGAACCCTTTGAGGAACTGGCGCACGAGGTCGTCGACCTTCATGACGGCCACCCCTTCCATATCTGGGGATTTTGTGTCGAAGAGCTCGGTCTCGGTAGCCGGCGGCGCAAGCTCGAAAACTTTTACCGCCGTTTTCTTGAGCTGGACGCGGAGCGACCGAGTGAACGAGTTCATTGCGGCCTTCGTCGCACAGTAGACGGGCGCGCTCGGCAGCGGCACGAAAGCCAGCCCTGAAGAGAGGTTGACGATCGCGGCGCTGGGCATCTTCTTGAGCTGTGGGAGAAAGCGTTTGACCATCCACACCGGCCCCTTGAAGTTGATATCGATCTCTCGAGTCAGCTCTTCCAGGCTCTGCTCTTCGCTGTGGAGGTTGATCGTGCGCATCACGCCCGCGTTGTTGACGAGGATGTTCAGCGCCGGAAACTCCTTGGTGACGCGCGCGTGAAGCGCGTCGATGTCTTCGATCCGGCTCACGTCGCTCTGAAACGTGTGGAGCTGCGGGAGCTGCGTCTTGGCCCGCTCGAGCCGCTCCTTGTCGCGCCCTGTAATCATGACGACGTTGCCGCGCTTCAAGAACTCCTTCGCTAGTTCAAGACCAATCCCGCTGGTTCCGCCGGTGATGAGGATCGTGTTCCCGTCGAGCTTCATCGGTCGCTCCTTTTCTGTAGGTCGGTTGACCGTACTACCAATTGGCGCCCGAAAGGACGTCCACGCATGACTCGACGCCCGTTGCGCAGGCACGCGCCCTAACGACATTCTCCTCGCAAAAGAACGGCCACGCCCTGGGCGTGTGGCAGCCGCGGATCCTTGGCGAGGTGGTGATGCATCCGTCTACTGCAACCGTCCGCGACGGCTCCGGCACCCCGACGGGCAATCACATTCCCGCAGTGGGTCGTACAGTACGTGGCGTACACGCCGCCGATCCAGCCGAGGTGACCCAGACGCGTGCGGAAGCGCTATCTTGCCCGACCATGCCGATTGGGGCCGCTGGCTATCGGATCGCGCGACTCGGTCTCGGACACCTGGCGCGGCGTGTGGCCTCGCCCGCCCGAAAGATGACCCGCCGCGTCGCTCGAAAACGACGAGCAAGAGGGTGAATCCATGGCGGCTCAACACCGGGCGGAGCCCCTCCCGATGACGGTTCGCTCGAGGTCGGCGCTTGGACTTGTCGCCTCCGTTATGGTTGCGTCGCTGGCCCCGGCTTGTGGGACCAGCAGTCCGGGCCGCCCCAGCGGCGATGACGCCGCGTCGGCCGCGTCCACCGACTCCGGGCATGGGCACGAAGGCGTGAGGGCGGAGGCAGGGAACGATTCTGCGCCGACGCCGGACTCTGCGGAGCCGGACTCGTCGACAGAGGCCGACTCCGGATCGGACGGAGGCGTGGATGGGTTGGCCGACTCCGGCTCGGGGACGGCGCGCAAGGATGGCGGAAGCCCCACCGCGACCGACGTGATCGTGAATCCAGGAACGGTGCATCAGCGCATTTCTGGGTTCGGGGCGTCGACGGCATGGCTGGGGACGACGATGAGCGACGTGGACGCAGATCTGGCGTTCTCGACGACGGTGGGGGCGGGTCTGTCGCTCGACCGTATTCGCATCAACTACCAAGGGGACGGTACATCGGCGACCGAGACGGCCACAGCGCTCAAGGCCCAAGCGCGGGGTGCCAAGGTATGGGCGACGCCGTGGACGCCTCCCATCGCGGACAAGTCGAACAGCAACGCCGTCGAGGGGATGCTCTCGAACCCTTCCGCCTTCGCGACATTCCTGGTCAACTACGTGAGCGCAATGAAGGCGGCGGGCGTGAACCTGTACGCCGTCTCGGCGCAGAACGAGCCAGACGCGAATGTGACGTACGAATCGTGCGTCTACACAGGCGCGTCGTTGGCGACCTTCATCGGCAGCTCGATGGGGCCGGCCTTCGCCGGCTCATCGGTCAAGATCATGGGGCCCGAGACCCAGAACTGGTGCAGCTTCCCGACGTATTCGAGCGCGATTCAGAGCAACGCGAGCGCGTGGTCGTCGATCTCGATCATCGCCACCCACGAGTACGGGTGCACACCAGCGAAGCCGTTCCCCGCCGCGCAGCAAGCGGGCAAGGAGTTCTGGGAGACGGAGATCTACGACCAGGTCAACAACACGGCCGATCTGACGATGAACAGCGGCCTCGTGGTGGCAAACCTGATCTACGACGCGCTGGCGAGCGCCAACATGAATGCGTGGCACTATTGGTGGATTTACCCGTCGACCACGGACAACGGCGCGCTGTGGGATTCTGCGACGAAGGGGCCGACCAAGCGCCTCTGGGTGATGGGCAACTTCAGCCGGTTCGTGCGGCCCGGGTTCGACCGGATCGACGTGTCCGGCCCCGTGCCCTCGGGCGTGTCGGTCATCGCGTTCCGGAACGCGGCAGACGACACCATCGCCATCGTGGCCATCAACGCCAACACGAGCTCGACGGCGCTGCCGCTCTTCGTGTCGGGTACCTCGTGGCCGAGCCAGTTCACGCCCTGGATTACGTCGAATAGCGCCAACCTCGTCGCGCAGACGGCGGTCTCGCTGACAGGTGCCCGCTTCTCGACCACGTTGGTCGCTCAGAGCGTGACGACGTTCGTCGGGAAGCCGTAGTGGGGTAGGCCGTGTTCCCCTGCTCGGCCTGGCTGGCGCCGATTGCAGTGGCGGAACATCGTGCTGAGTTTACGGGGCGCCGGCCCGCAAGAGAGCCCTACGTCCCCGTATGAACGGCCCGCACGTCCGACGGCGTGTCGAGATCACCGAGCACACGCGGGTCGTCGACCTCGACGCGTCGTCGCGACTCGGCCGCTTCCGCCAGGACCTCGCGCAGAGGCGCCAGCGCGCCCGCGCCCGCCGCCTCGTAGGGCGCGAACATCACGCGGCGCGCGACGACCGGGTGCCCTCCGCGCCCGCCGTACACGGGCGTCACCGCGAGCGCGGCGCCGGTGAGGTGCGCCAGCAGCGTGTGATGCGTCGCCACCTCGGCCGGCAGCATGTCGACAGGCGTGACGACGATCACGTCGTGCCGCGTGCTGCCGGCCTCGTCGAGCGCACGCAGGCCCGCCGCGAGGGATTCCGCCTGCGAGCTCGTGGTCACGGCCTCCACGCGCGCCTCGCGATGCTCGCGCAGGAGCGTGCGCACGACCTCGGCCGTGTCAGGCCGCACCACCACCGCGATCGTCGTGCAGCCGACCTGCACGAGCCGCGCGACGTGATGCTCGACGAGCGTCGCGCCCTCGAGCGCGAGCAGCGCCTTCGCGCCGCCCATGCGCCGGCCTTCGCCCGCCGCCAGCACGATGCCGCCGAGCGTCGTCATACCGAAAGCGACCTCACGATGGGCAGATCCCGCACGCGTTGGCCGGTGAGCGCGAAGAGCGCGTTCGCGAGGGCAGGCGCCACGGGCGGGACGCCCGGCTCGCCGATGCCCCCCGGCGGTCCCTCGCTCTTCACCACCTCGACGTGCACCTTGCGCGGCGCCTCCGCGATGCGCATGAGGCGATAGTCGCGGAAGTTCGACTGCTCGGTCGCGCCGTCCTTCATCGAGATCTCACCGTAGAGGGCGTGCGAGAGGCCGAAGAGCACCGCGCCTTCGAGCTGCGAGCGCACGCGCTCGAGGTTCACGATGGTGCCGGCGTCCGCCACGATCCAGGCCTCGTCGACCGCGATCTTCTCTCCCTTGCCCTTCACCACCGAGATCACCACCGCGACGTAGCTCAGGAAGCTGCGGTGCACGGCGAGGCCGAGGGAGCGCCCGGCCGTGTTCCGGTCGCTCCACTTCGACAGCTCGGTGACGCGGTCGAGGACGCGATGGTGGCGCGCCGTGTCGACAGGGTGCTCGTCGAGGGACTGGCCGTAGTTGGGGAGCTTCGGCACGCCGAGGTCGGCCGGCTTCCAGATGCGCGCCGGTCCGAGGATCTCGCGCTGCATGGCGAGCGGGTCGACGCCCCTGGCGTGCGCCAGCTCGTCGACGAAGCTCTGGATCGCGAACGCGTGGTAGACGTTCGCGACCGAGCGCAGCCAGCCGATGCGCGTGTGCGCGATCGCCTCGCAGCCCTCGGCGCGCACGTTCGGCACGGCGAGCGGCGTGTCGAGCACGCCCTGCTGGAGCTCGTTCTCGCTCGGCTCCTTCGCGTCCGTGAAGGTGGAGCTGATGGTCGGGAACGCGATGCGGTGGCGCCACGCGACGACCTTGCCGGCGTCGTCGAGCCCGGCCACCAGCCGCTGCGCGCTGACCGAGTGGTAGTAGTCGTGCTGGATGTCGTCTTCGCGTGTCCACTGGAGGCGGACGGGCGCGCCCATCTCCTTCGACACGAGCGCGGCCTCGACGACGTAGTCGGGCTTCGACTTGCGACCGAAGCCGCCGCCGAGGAGCGTCACGTGGATCGTGACCTGGCTCTCGTCGAGGCCGAGCGCCTTCGCGACCTCGGTCTTCGCCGCCTGCGGGTTCTGCGTGGAGGTCCACACCTCGCAGCCGTTCCCGTCGACCCGGGCGATCGCGACCGGCGGCTCCATCGACGCGTGCGCGAGGTGCGGCGCGTAGTAGACGGCTTCGACGCGCGTCTTTGCGCCGGCGAGCGCGGCGTCCACATCCCCGAGGCTTCGTGCGGTCTTGCCCGGCGACTTCACCGCCGTCAGCAGCCCCTCGCGGTACGCCCGCGAGTCGTACGTCGCGTTGTCGCCGGGCTCCCACGTGATGTCGAGCGCGGCGCGGCCTCGCATGGCGGCCCACGTGTTGTCGGCGACGACCGCGACGCCGCCCACGGGCTTGAAGGCGAAGGGCCTCTTCGCCTCCGGGAGCACGATGACCCTCTTCACGCCGTTCACCGCGAGGGCCTTCGCGGGATCGTGACGGAGGACCTTGCCGCCGACCACCGGAGGCCGCGCGACGACCGCGGTGAGCATGCCTTGGAGCTTCACGTCCGCGCCGAAGACCGCGCGACCCGCGACGATGTCCGGCCCGTCGAGGAGCGGCAGCTCCGTGCCGAGGTGCTTCAGCTCCGACAGCGGGCGGAGCTTGATGTCCTCCTTCTTCGGGGTGGGCTGCGCGCCCGCCTCGTCGGCGAGCTCGCCGAACCGCAGCGTGCGTTGGGTCGCGTCGTGGAACACCGCGCCGTCGTGCGCGGTGCAGGACGCGACCGCGACCTTCCAGCGCTTGGCGGCCGCGGCCACGAGCATGATGCGCGCCGCGGCGCCGACGCGCCGGAGATCCTCGAACATGCCGCGGACGCTGTGCGAGCCGTCGGTGTTCTGATCTCCGTAGGCCTTGTCCCCGTCGCCTTGCGCGACCTTGACGCGGACCAGGTCGGCGCCCATCTCGTCGGCGACGAGCACGGGCAGCGAGCTGCGGACGCCCTGCCCCATCTCGGAGCGCGCGCACACGATCGTGACGACGTCGTCGGCGCCGATGTGCACGAACACGTTCGGCCTGAGCCCGGCGCCTTTCGCCGCAGTCTTGGCGGCCGTGGCGGGATCGGACGGCTTGATGTCGACCTGCGGGATCTTGCGGTCGTCGGCGAACGCGTCGCCCTCGAAGGCACCGAGCGCGAAGCCGCCGGCCGCGAGGCCGAGCCCTGCGAGGAACGAACGCCGGAGCACGCGAACGGGTGGGTCGCTCATCGCTCATTCCTCCGACACGCCGGCGGCCTTCTTGATGGCCGCGCGGATGCGGATGTACGTGCCGCAGCGGCAGATGTTGCCGCCCATCGACTCGTCGATCTCCTGCTCCGTGGGCTTCGGCCGCTTCGCCAGGAGCGCGGCGGCGGTCATGATCTGCCCCGCCTGGCAGAAGCCGCACTGCGGAACCGAGAGCTCGAGCCAGGCCTTCTGGAGCGGGTGACTGCCGTCGGCCGAAAGCCCTTCGATGGTGGTGACGGCCTTTCCGTCGGCGCGGCGCACGGGCGTGACGCATGCGCGGACGACCTCGCCGTCGATATGAATCGAGCAGGCGCCGCAGAGCGCCTGACCGCAGCCGTACTTGGTGCCGGTGAGGCCGAGGACGTCGCGCACCGCCCAGAGCAGCGGCATCTCCGGATCGACGTCGAGCGTGTGCTCGGTGCCGTTCACGCGCAGTCGGATGCTCATCGGGTTGTCTCCTCGCGCGGGCACTCCGCGCCGCTCTCGACCCACGCCGCCATCAGCGCACCGAACTGCTGCTGCGTACCGGGCGCAGGCACGCGACCGTGGCCGGGAGACCAGCCCCACGCGACGAGCTCGTCATGCGCGCTGTGGTCGACGATGTGCGCGAGGTCTTTGTTGCCGTTGCGCGCAGGGTCTTTGATCTGCTCGCAGAGCGCGTGCGGCGTGCGGTTCACCCAG
Organism: uncultured Myxococcales bacterium; assembly: GCA_937902985.1. GTDB lineage: Bacteria > Myxococcota_A > Polyangia > Polyangiales > Polyangiaceae > Palsa-1150. The sequence continues at coordinate 1,438 of CALFNG010000211.1, read as the reverse complement.
GCCATCTCGCGCGGCGCGAGTGCCCACTTCGGCGCACCGGGGACGCGCGCGAGCTCGACGTTCCGGTCCTGGTGGCACGACGTGCACTCGAGGCCCGGCGCGCCGTGATCGGAGGGGCCGCGAGCGACCGGCGGATCGTGGACGCGCCCCTCGTCGCCCTGCGCGGGCCTGTCGCCGTCGGGGTGGCAGTTCCGGCAGCGCGGATGGAACATCACGCGCGTCGCCTCGAGGAAGAGCGCGCGCGAGCGCTCGTCGCGGTCCGCGATGCCGAGGAAGTCGGCGGGCGTGCGCAGCTCGCTCGCGGCGACGGCGCGGAGCCCGACCGGCGTCGCGGGGGGCGTGCCGCCAGCGCACCCCGCGCCGGACGCGGCGACCACGGTGACGATGCTCGACAGGAGCACGGCGGCGACGCTGGACCCGCGGAGCGGCGGACTCATCGCCTTCCTTTGTACCGCAGGTCGGGAGCGGTGACCCGACCATTGCCCAGGAACCCGAAACGCATGTCGAAGATCCTCCGCTGGCTCGCCCACCCTCGCGGCCGCGCTTCGTCGTCGGGCGACCCGCGGTCCTCACTTCGCGCCCACCGCGACCACGAGCTCGCAAGGACCCTCGAAGCCGTCGGTGCCCCGCTCGAAGTCGCGGAGCGCGCTCGCGACTTCGTTCCACGCGGCGTCGCGGCCGGCCTGGTCGAGGGACGACAGCATCTGATGGAGCGCGCCGAACGACTCCTTCTCGAAGCGCAGGCACTCGTCCGCGGACTTCATTCGTAGCGGAGCGGCGATTCGCTCGGCCCGCACGTCGCGGAATCCGGCGCGTGTGAAGGCGTCCTCGATCACCCCGGCGCCGCCGAGACTGAAGGGCCCGGGCTGGCCGGGCAGCGGAGGCCCGAGCTTCGCGTGGCGCCGTACGATCGAGACGGGCACGCCGAAGAAGCCGTTCCGGTCGGGCGTCGAATAGACGATCGCCGCGACGCGCCCGCCGGGGACGAGCACTCGGTGCATCTCGCGCAACGCCTTCTGCTGATCCGGGAAGTAGATGAGCCCGACGCGCGAGACCACCGCGTCGAACGTCGCCTCCTCGAGTTCGAGCCGCTCGCCATCCATTGCGCGCGTCGTCACGTTCGGGTGCCCGGCGCGCTTCGCCTCCGCCGCGCAGGAGGCCGCGAAGCGCGATCGTGCACTTTCGCTCCGACCACGGCGAGTCGACCAAAGTGGAGCGAGAGTACAACTCCGTTGTCGCGAACGGGATTCCGCACGAGGTCCACAAGCAAGTTGGCCGCACAACTCGTTGCCTTCGACTCCGAGGTCGCGTTCATCGCTTTAACGTTAGCCGGTATCGCCATGGCAGCGTCCCTCTTTGGCTTGCTCGGTCCAGCTGAAGGTCATTCGATTCGAAGGCGCTCCCCTCCCGAGCCCCCTCGCACCATGCGAGGGAGTCG
>CALFNG010000210.1 GCA_937902985.1 uncultured Myxococcales bacterium | reverse complement strand
CGGCAGCAGTGGCGACGGCGGCACGCCGGTGCAAACCGCGAACTGCCCCGGGTGCTACGTCGACACGAGCTGCGCCGGCGGTGGCCACACGACGATCTCGGGCACGGTGTTCGACCCGGCGGGGAAGAACCCGCTCAACAACATCGTCGTCTTCGCGCCGCGCGACGTGACGCAGCTCCCGAAGATCGCGCAGGGAACGAACACCTGCAACACGTGCGACACGCCCATCGGCGACTATTCCGCGGCCGCGATCAGCGACTCCAAGGGGCACTTCACCCTCTCCGACGTGCCGACGGGCATGAACGTGCCGTTCGTCGCGCAGTCGGGGAAGTGGCGATACGTCTTCCACGTGACCACGAAGGACTGCGCGGACACCGCGGTGCCCGACGGCATCGCGCGTCTGCCGAAGAACCATATGGAGGGCGACATGCCGCAGATGGCGCTCCTCACGGGGAGCGCCGACAACCTCGGCTGCTTCCTCAGCGGCATCGGCATCGCGAACAGCGAGTTCACCGCGCCGCACGGCGGCGGGCGGCTCGACATCTACCAGGGGCTCGGCAACGGCGCGCCGGGCGTTGCTGGCGGGACGGCGGGGGCCTGCACGACGAGCAGTTGCCCGCTCTGGCAGTCGAAGGCCAGCCTCGAGGGCTACGACATCGTGCTGCTGGCGTGCGAGGGGGGCGAGCACCCCGAGACCAAGCCCCAGTCTGCGCTGACGGCGATGCACGACTGGCTCGACGAGGGCGGCAAGGTCTTCGCGACCCACTACCACTACTACTGGTTCGAGGACGGCCCGGCCGACTTCAAAGGCGTCGCGACCTGGGGCAACACCGGCTTCCTCGACCCCGCGGCCGGTTCCGGGAACTACAACATCAACACGTCGTTCGCGAGCGGCATGACGTTCGACCAGTGGCTCGGGAACGTGGGCGCGCTGAACAGCGACGGGACGATCAGCTTGACGAGCGTCGCCGCCAGCATCAACACCGTGAACCCGCCCACGCTCCAGTGGATCTGGGGCGGCGGCTCCATCGGCGACAGCGGCGTCATCGATCCGACCAAGTACATGTCGTTCGGCACACCCGTCGGCGGCATCCCGGTCACGAGGGACGCCGGCGAGAACACGAAGCAGTACTGCGGAAAGGCCGTCCTCACCGACCTGCACGCGGGCGGTGCCCGGCCGAATGGCGACCTCCCCACCGCGTGCGGCGCGCCAGCCCTGAGCGCGCAGGAGAAGGCGCTCGAGTTCCTCTTCTTCGACCTCGCGGCGTGCGTGCGGGATGAGACCCTGCCCCAGGTGATGCCGCCGCCGCCGAAGTAGCGAGCGCGCTTTTCTGCCGGGCGCTCGTGGCGGCGCGAAGTGCGCTCCCTCTTCGGACAGAGCAAGGGGAGAGCCAGGGGAGGCGCTTGAGTGCCATGTGGGCTCGGCACCTTGAATGGCGCACCATCGGCCTGAAGCAAATGCGGGTGCGATCCCCCTCGCGGTGAACTATCCGCGAAGCCGGCCGTTATAGTCGACGGGATGACCTCGTCCGCGCAGTCGCTCGCTCCGGGCGCGAGCTCCGACTGGAACGGAACGGCTCGCTACGCGATCGTTCGCCGGATCGGGGAGGGCGGGATGGGCGTCGTCTATGACGCGCTCGACCGGGAGCTCGGGCGCCGCGTCGCCGTGAAGACCCTCCGACGCGTCGACGCGGCGTCGCTACTCCAGCTCAAGAACGAATTTCGTTCGCTGGCCGACGTCCAGCACCGGAACCTGGTCCGTCTGCACGAGCTCGTCGTGGGCGACGATGCGGCCGTGTTCTTCACGATGGAGCTCGTGACCGGGGCGGACTTCGTGGCGCACGTCCAGGGTGCGCATCGGCTGGAGCACCCCTACGACCCGTCGAACACGGTCTCCTCGGCGACGCTGCCCGTCGGACAGGCGCGCTCGCCTGAGTCAGTGCTTCCGGCGGTGGCCGGGGGGGCCCGCTCGAGCCCGGCGGATCTCGAGATCCTGCGACCCGCGCTACGACAGCTCGTAGAGGGGCTGCAGGCCTTGCACGCGGGGGGCAAGCTGCATCGCGACATCAAGCCCTCGAACGTGCTGGTCACGCCCGAGGGCCGCGTGGTTCTGCTCGATTTCGGTGTGGCCAAGGATCTGCGTCGGTCGTTGACTGGACCCGTCGATGCGGACGGCGCGGTCGTCGGCACGCCCCGCTACATGTCCCCCGAGCAGGCCCTGGGGGAAGCCCTCACGCCCGCCAGCGATTGGTATTGCGTCGGCGTCGTGCTCTACGAAGCGCTGGTCGGCCACACGCCCTTCGAAGGCTCGGCGATGGACGTGCTCGTGAGCAAGAGCACCCTCGAGGCCCCGCCGCCCAGCGACAGCGTGGTCGGCGTACCGCCCGATCTCGACGAGCTATGCAGCGCCCTCCTGCGCATCGACCCGGTGCAGCGGCCCACCGGCGGGGAAATCCTCCGTGTCCTGGGCGCGACACGCGGCACGCTGGCGGTGTCGAGCTCTCCACCCGGCGACGGTGCGCTTGCGCTCGGGGTCGTCGGGCGCGAGACCCAGCAGCGCGCATTGCGCGAAGCGCTGGCGACCACGCGGGCCGGGCACGCGGTCACGATGCGCGTCGGCGGACTCGCGGGGATGGGCAAGTCGTCTCTCGTGCAACAGTTCATCGACGAGGAGCTCCGGAGCGGCGAGATCAACGTCCTGTTCGGCCGGGTCTACGAGCGCGAGTCGCTCCCCTACAAGGCGGTCGACGCAGTGATCGATGCCCTGAGCCATCACCTCGTGCGGCAGGAAGAGGAGGAGGGGCTCGCGCTGCCCAGGCACATGTGGGCGCTCGCGCATCTCTTTCCGGTGCTCAAGCGCATACCGAGCGTGGCCGCGCTTCCGGTCGCCGCCATCGACGACGGTCAACGTGTTCGCCGTCGCGCGTTCCGTGCGCTGCGTGACCTCCTCGCGTCCATCGCGCGACGCCGGCCGCTCGTCGTCTTGATCGACGACGTGCAGTGGGGCGACACCGAGAGCGTGGCCCTCTTGCAGGAGGTGACGCGGCAGCCCGGCGCGCCGCCCCTTCTGCTCGTCTTGACGTACCGCGAGGAAGACGCCGAGACGAGCCCCTTCCTGCGCGAGATGACCGCCCGCTGGCTCGACGCGCCGACGGAGTCGGCGGAGGTTTGCGAGCTGCGGGTGGGCCCGCTCGATGGTGCCGACGCGCGCAGACTGGCGCTGTCGCTCATCGGACGGACGGACGAAATCGCGAGGCGAACGGCCGCCGCCGTGGCTCGCGAGTCGCGGGGCAGCCCGCTGCTCATCGAGGAGCTCGTGCGCAGCAACAGGGGCGACGCCGCCGCCGACGGGGCGACGCTCGATGTCCTGACGCTGGATCAGATCATCTTCGCACGCCTCGAGCAGCTACCGGACGACGCCCGTCGGCTCGCCGAGATCATCGCGGTCGCCGGCCGCCCGCTACCGACGCTCACCGTCGCCGCCGCCGCGAACATCCCGGGGGACGCCGAGGAGCCGGTCGCCATCCTCACGGCCCAGCGGCTCGTGCGAGCTGCCTTCCGCGACGGCCAGGACGTCGTCGAGCCGAGGTACGATCGGATCCGCGAGACGATCGTGAGCCAGCTCGCGCCGAGCGTGCTACGCGAACGTCACCTCGCCCTTGTCCGCGTTCTCGAGGGAATGCCCGGTGCCGACCCGGAGAGCCTCGCCCTGCACGCGCTGGGCGGAGGCGAGCTGCCCCTGGCTGCGCACTACGCGGAGCTCGCGGCCGAGCAGGCGGCGGAGAAGCTCGCGTTCGATCAATCGGCGCGTCTCTACCGCCTCGTCCTCGAGACGCGCGACGCGATCGACCGCGCCGCGGGCGCGACGACGGCGGAGGCCGCGAGCGAGAAGCATCGCCTCCGGATCAAGGTGGCCAAGGCGCTCGAGGACGGGGGCCGGGCGAGCGAGGCGGGGGACATGTACCTCACGGCGGCGGGGACCGCGTCCGGGATCGAGCGAATCGAGCTCGAGCGGGCCGGGGCCGAGCAGCTGATCGCGTGCGGGCGCGTCGATCGCGGTGAAGTCGCGCTCCGAGGCGTCCTCACCACGATGGGCATCGCGGCGCCGCGATCCGCGCTCAGCGCCGTGTTCTGGCTCCTCGTCTACCGGATCTGGCTCCGCTGCATCGGCCATCGCTTCCGGGAGCGCGGGCCCGAGGAGGTCTCGCGCGAAGACCGGGTCAAGGTGGACGCTCTCGCGGCGGTCTGCATCGCGCTCGGGCACATCGACGTGATCCTGGGCGCGTGCCTGACCGCGCGACAGATGATCCTGGCGCTCGCGGTGGGCGATCGCGCCCAGGTCGCGATCGCGATGGGGACCCACATCGTGCAAAGCGCCGTCCAGGGTCGACCCGAGAGCGCGCGCGAGCGCGAGCTTCTCGGCGTGGTCAAGCGTCTGGCGACGAACACGGGCGTCGAAGGCGAGGCCCAGACGAGCCTCCCAGGGCACCTGGCGCGGGTGCTCGGCCTTTCGAAGTACTACCGGGGCGCCTATGCCGAGGCCATCGAGCTCTTCGACGCGGACCGGCGAACGCGGAAGCACCGCGTGGTAGGCGACACCAACGGCGATCTCTACGCCTGCTATGCGTGCTTCTATATCGGCCGACTGCGCGAGCAGGGGCGCCGCGCCCGGCGATTGCTCCGCGAGGTGGAGGACCGCGGCGACGTCTACACCGCCGTCAGCCTTCGATGCACCGTGATGGTCGATCAGAGCCTCATGGCAGACGACCCGGACGCCGCGCGGCGCCATCTGCGTGACGCCATGGCGCAGTGGGCGCAACACGCGACGAAGGGATTCCACCTCCAGCACTGGTACGCGATGCTGTGGGAGGCGCAGACGGAGCTCTACGCGGGGAACGCCGAGGTCGCGCTGCAGCGAATCGAGCGCGACAGGAGCGCCCTGAAGAAGAGCTTCTTGCTCTACGCCGCCCAGGTCCGGGCGATCTCGGCCTTCACGACCGGGTGCTGCGCGCTGGCCGCGGCCATCGAGGGCGGCGCCGAGAGCCGCGCCGCGCGCCTCGACCAGGCCGCGCGCTCCGCTCAGGTGCTCGAGAAGCTGGGGAAGGCGGCCGATTCGCCGTGGATGGCGCACGCCCTGCGCGCGGGCCTGGCGAACGCCGCCGGTGAACGCGCGGTGGCCCTCGAGCGCTTGTGCGCGGCGCTCGAGAGCGCGGAGAGCGCGTCGATCGTGACCTACGCCGCGGCCGTCCGACACCGGCTCGGTGCGCTGACCGGGGGGGAGCCTGGAGCACGGCTCGTCGCGGACGCGGAGAAGGCGTTGACGGCCGAGGGCGTTCGAGCCCCCGCCCGGTGGGCCGCCATGGTGGTGCCCGGACGGTGGAGATGACCGCCGTCAGACCGCGGAATGGAGTGCACGATGGTGACCGGGGGCCGGGGCTTCACGCCCGAGCGCGCCCGCGCGGCCAAGGAGGCGGGCCTGATGAGCGTGTCGGTGTCCATCGACGGGATGGCACCGACGCACGACGCGCTTCGCGGATGGCGCGGAAGTCACGCGGCCGCGATGGCGAGCATGCGGACGCTGGCGGATGCTGGCGTTCAGGTCTCGGCCAACACGCAGATCGGGCGCCGCAACCGCCGCGAGGTGGAGGGCATCTTCGAGGCGATCGCGGGTGCCGGTGGGCACTCCTGGCAAGTGCAGCTCACGGTGCCGGCTGGCCGGGCCGGAGACGACCCTCAGACGATCCTCGAGCCTTACCACTTGCTCGAGGTCATGCCTGCCATCGCGCGCCTGAAGAAGCAGGCCGAGGCGGCGGACGTGCGCATCTGGCCGGGGAACAATCTCGGCTACTTCGGTCCGTACGAGGCGCTCCTACGCGGCGCGCTGCCAGGGGGCCATCGGGGTTCGTGCGGCGCGGGCCGATTCGCGCTGGGCATCGAATCCGACGGAGGGATCAAGGCCTGCCCGTCGCTCCCGAGTGGCGCGTACGTGGGCGGAAACGTAAGGCAGAACCGGCTGCGCGACATCTGGGAGCGCGCTGAGCCCCTCCGCTTCACCCGCGGCGATCGCAGGCCCGAGCTCTGGGGCTACTGCGCGGGGTGCTACTACGCCGACGATTGTCTCGCAGGCTGCTCGTGGACGGCCCATTCGCTCTTTGGGCGGCGTGGCAATAACCCCCTTTGCCACCACCGGGCGCTCGAGCTCTTGCGCCGGGGACATCGCGAGCGGCTGGAGCGCGTCGCGGCGCCCTCGGGCGAGCCGTTCGACCACGGGCGGTTCGAGATCGTCGAGGAATCGTGGCCCGTAGGGGAGCTCGAGAGAGCTCTCGCTGTCGTCGACGGCCGCGAGCGATGGCTGCTCGGCGAGTGATCTCGCGCGGGCGGTCCGAGCGTGCGTGCACGGGCAGCTCCCCTGCCCGCCACCGTCGGATGACGTGCTACTCTCAGTGCTGATGCCGCTGGTCCTTCCGCCCACCAGTGCTGATCTGACGGACCCGTCCTGCCGGCCGTACTTCCTGTGGTGGACGGACGCGACTGTGGCCGACCTGCGCCGTCATTTGGGTTCGGCCGATGACGAAGAGCGCGCGTACTGGACCGGTGCGCTGTTGCGAGAGGCGAACACGCGCGACGTCTGGCTTTACGTGACGCCCGACGAGGTCCGTGCCCAATGGGACCGGCTGCTCCGCTATTTGGGCCGCACCCGCGACCGCTGGGCGTTCCTCCTTGGCCTGAAGGCGCCCGTGTGGCCCCCCGCAGCCGCGCGCCGTGCCTAACGCGTTCGACCGCCGCATCACCCCTGAGCCCGTCCTCGAGCTCGTACGTGCCCTGCAGCGGCGCGCGACGTCGCATCTCGCAGGAGGCGCCGCCCTCGGCGGACTATACCTCCGCCACCGCCTCTCGGCCGACGTGGATCTCTTCTGCCATCAGTCAGAGGCGGTCCGATCGATCGTTCGCGACCTACCCGACGTCGCACGCGAATGCGGGGCCCAGATCCGTGTCGTTCAGGACGCCGGGACCTTCGTGCGCGCGGCCGTCTCCCTCCCGGGGCACGCGCTCGAGTTGGATCTCGTCCACGAAGCGGTCGCCGACATCGAACCGCCGCCGCCCCCCGTCGAAGGCGTCGTCGTGGAGTCGTTCGCCGACCTCCGCGCGGCCAAGCTGACGTGCCTGTTGTCGCGCGCGGAGCCGCGCGATCTCGTCGACGTCCTGTTCCTCGATCGCGCCGGCCACTCGCCGGAGGCCGATTTGCCGCTTGCCCTGCGCAAGGACGCGGGCGTCGACCCGGGTGTGCTCGCGTGGCTGCTTCGCGACTTCCCGACCTCACCGCTGCCGCGCATGCTCGTTCCGCTGACAGAGCAAGAAGTCGTCCGATATCGCGACGAGCTCGCAGAGCGGTTTCGCCGGCTCGCCCTTCCGTGAGCATCCTCCCAGTCGGCTCCTCCTGATTCCCAGCGCGGTTCGCGCCCCCGGCCGGTCGCGCGGTGCCGAAGGTCTCCGCGCCGCGCTACTTCAACTCGGTATAGCCGCCACTGGAAGATCGCCGTCGAGGGCGCGGTCGTCACGGAGGTCTTGGGCCCCGGCGACTCCTCGCTCTGCGTTCGGTAATCACGAACTGGCTTGCGAGGGTGACGAGGGCCGCCTCGGCTTGCGGGAACGGCTCGGAGTCTGGTCCCGGAGACGACGCCAAGCACGGCGACACGGCGGGTGGTACTACGTGAACTCTTCGAGGGTGCGAGAGCGTGACGTCGAGGACCGACAGGCACGCCGCCGTCTTGTGCCCGGCCAGGGCATGCTCGATCGCCTCGAGCTGGTGCCGCAAGCCGAAGCCGACGAGCGCCGCTCGATCGACGGGCGTCCTGGTCCACGTCTTCTACGAACCGGCTCGGCTCGCACGCGGGCGCGCACGTCCCACGCGGGTCCGCCCGCGCCTTGCAGAGCCGCGCCCTCCCGGCGGGCGGGGCTCCAGGCGTCTCGTGGATGACGCGATCCCTGGCCCTCGGGACCCGGCGCGGGCGGCCGACGGGTCGATCCTTGTCTGTCGCGCGCCCGCGCATCTCGCTCCCGCACCGGTCCCTTGGGCTCAGGCCCCGCCGCCTGTCGCCGACGCGTCGATCCGCTCCCCTCACGGGCGACCGCGGTCCCCCCAGGGCTCGCCTCCTCGGCGTCAGGGACGCGCGTCGGCCGCGGCCCGAACAATCGACAGCCCCACCGGACGATTTCTCCAAGATCCGGGAGGGCCGCGCGGACTTTCATTTCAAGGGGCATCAAGGCGCCGGGCATGCCGCCCGGCCCGGCTCTCGGGAAGGCGAACGAGGAGAGGCATCATGGACACCGGAATGGCAAAGAACGACCTGGCAACGCTCGTGAGGCAGCTCATCAGCGGCGCGAACAAGCACTTCACTCCCAACGAGCTGCTGCGGGTGGGCGGCGCAACTTTCACGGTCACCGAGCTGACGGAGGTCATGCAACGGTTCGTCGACAACAAGGACGCGACCGCGACGCAGCGAGCCACCCTGGCGGCGCGTATCCAGGCCGAACGCGCGGCGGCGCCTTCTCAGCTCGCGGTCATCCGCGTGTTCGAGACGGTCGTCCGAGGTGCATTCGGTGACGCCGCGGACGCGCTCGCCGACTTCGGGCTCACGCCCCCGAAGCCGCGGAGCCCTATGACCGCCGAGGCGGCCGCGGTCGCCGTTGCGAGGCGCGCGGCGACGCGCGAGGCACGCCACACGATGGGCAAGAACCAGAAGAAGAAGATTCACGGCTCCGTCACGGCGGCGCTCGTCGTCACGCCCGTGACGACGTCCGCGGAGCCGGCGCCGCCCGCCCCGGCGGACCGGCCCCCGCGCCCCGCCTAACCTGGAGACCGAAGGGGCCCGCGGTGGGGAGTCCCCATGCCGGAGCGAAGGTGAAGAGACGCATCGCGGCGGGGTTCATCGTCCGATCCCTTCCGGAGCCGACAGGATCTTCGCGAGCGAGCGAAGGGCGGCCGCGCCATCGCCCCGGTACGACGACCCGTGCATGCAGGCGAGCAGCGCCGGCTCGCTTGCGGCGAGGCGCTCGATCTGCACGGCGGCGGCCCGGGGGTTCGAGTAGTAGTCCATGGCCCCGCGCATCGCCTCGCTCGGACCGACGATGTCGCTCTCGGTCACGGGCGTCGGGGCGGCGCCCGCCTGGGTGAAGAGGTCGCCGCACAAGAGCGTGCGCGTGGACGTCTCGGAGAGATACCCCGCGTCCCAGCCGTGAGGCACGTGCGGGGTGTCGAACCAGCGCACGCGCTTGGTGCCAAGCGCCATCGTCTCTCCATCGGCGAGGACGCGCGGCGCACGTCCCGCCGCGTCTTCCACCGAGAGCATCGCGCCCAGCCGCCCGCAAAGCGGCGCCGCGCCCGGAGCAGCGGCCAGCCACTCGACCAGGGAACCGCTCTCGTCGGCCTCCAGGTGCGAGAACGAGATCCATCGCAGCTTCTCGACCGGCATCACCGACGCGACAGCGTCCCGCACGAGGGGAAAGATTCTGCGCATCCCCGTGTGGAAGAGCAGCGGTTCGTCGTCGACGATCAGGAACTGATTGAAGGTGAAGCCCGCCGGAAGCGCAGCGTTGGGCGGGACGGGTGTGCTGATGCGGTAGATCGATGCGGCAATCTCGTCGATGCGTGTACCGGCCTCGGGGCTCGTGATGGGCATGCGGTGCTCCTATGCACACTAGGTGGCCCTTGCCCGCGAAGCGTTACACGAGAATCGTCACGGCCAGATGTGACGGACGAAATAGTCGCCCACGCGTCGGCGTTCACCGGACTCCACGACATGAACGCGGAAGAGCGGGTCCGCGGGGGACATGTGCTGGAAATGGCGCTGGCAGCAGACCAGCACCTCGCCTGACTTCGCGTCGAAGGGGACTCCTTCGCAAAGAATCGGCTCGCTCCACCCCTGCATCACGATCTCGACGTCGACGCGCTCGACGCGCGACAGGTCCGCGGCGAGGGCGTGAACCAGGAGGGCGTGAACCAGAAGGTCGATCTCGGCCGAGAAGACCGCGGTGGCGTCGACGCCGGAGTCGACGGGGGTCACCCGGATGCGCGTTCCTCCCGCGAGGAGCCGATCGCGATGCGCCGAGGAGATGATGGGGGGCAGGTGCTCGTGCACGCCAGCCGCAAGCCTCGCGAAGCGCTCGGACATTCCAGCACACGCATCGCAAGCGAAGAGGTGCTCCTCGACGCGCGGGGCCTCGTCGCTCGCGAGCTCGCCCGTCCACCACGCAACGAGGGTCTCGAGGCCCACCGGATGAGCGCTCGCGGTCACGAGGCTTCCCCCTCGACGCAGCCTTGCAGGTGCGCGAGCGCGCGGTGGCGAATGACCCGCACGTTGCCGGCGCTCAGGCTCAAGGTGCGCCCGATCTCGTCGGCATCGCGATCTTCGAGGAACGTGGCCAGGACGACTGCCCTTTCGCGGGCCTCGAGCCGGCGCAAGCAGTCCTCGAGTCGTACGCGGTCGACCTGGAGCGGCGAGGGCTCGTAGCCCTCCGGCAAGCCCGCGGCGGATTCCTGCGCAACCCGCCTCTGGCGCGCGTCTCCTCGCCGCTTATCCATGACCGCGTTGCGGCAGGTCCCGAGCACGTACGCGTCGAGCCGCGCGGGGTCTTCGACGCGCCCCGCACGCAGGGCTTGCAGGACCGATAGCAGCACGTGCTGGACGAGGTCCTGCGCGGCGGGCCGATCGCGCAGGTGCCGAAGGCCGTAGGCGTGGATGCGCCCCGCGAATTTCTCGCATAGGGCGCGTTCGTCTTCGCTCGGCACGGCAGCGTGAACTTTACCCTCGTCGGCTGAGGACGGACACTCCATCGGGATGAAGTGGCTGCCGAGGGTCTCTCGTTACACTTCCTGATGCCTGCGACCGGCGAGACTACGTCCCTTCGAACGCCGCTTTCAGAGCCGCGATGTCGAGCTTCACCATCTTCATCATCGCCTGGGCGGCGCGCTTCCCCCGCTCGGTGTCGGGAGAGCTCATCATGTCGACGAGCACGGTGGGCGTGATCTGCCAGGCCACGCCGAACCGATCGCGGAGCCAGCCGCACTGCTCGGCCCTGCCGCCCTCGAGGAGCGCGGTCCAGTAGCGATCGATCTCGTCCTGCGTCTCGCAGTTCACGACGAACGAGATGGCGTGGTTGAAGGGGTCGTGCGGGCCGGCGCTCATGGCGGTGAACCTCTGGCCGAAGAGCGTGAAGTCGACGACCTTGACCGAACCCGCGGGCCCGCTCGGCGAGTCGGTAGGCATCGCGACCACGCGATCGACGCGGGAATCCGGGAAGATCGAGGCGTAGTAGCGAGCCGCTTCTTCGGCTTCCTTCGTGTACCAGAGGAAAGGCGTGATCTTCTGGAGTCGAGTGCTCATGAGCGCCATTTTGGTCCTGCGCGGCCGCGACGCCAGCGAGAAATTGGCGTGGCTCTACTGTCCCTTCGACAGCCACCCGAAACGCCGCCGCGGGTGTGATAGGACAGCCCGCATGAGAGCTCTCTCCGGAGCGTCGCGCCGACACTTGCGAGCGCTGGGGCATCATCTCCAGCCCGTGGTTCAAGTCGGCAAGGAGGGCGCAACGCCCGCCCTCGTCGCGGCCGTCAAGAGCGCGCTCGACATCCACGAGCTGATCAAGGTGAGGCTCGGGGAGAACGCCGAGGGCGATCGCCACGAGCTCGCGGCCTCGATCGCGAACTCGAGCGAGTCGGAGCTCGTGGAGCAGCTCGGGCGCACCTTGCTCCTCTACCGGCGCCACCCGAACAAGCCCAAGATCGCGCTGGCGCCGGAAAACGAAAAGAGGAAGAAGCGCGCCGCAGTGCCGGCGTCCGAAACCGAACGGAAGCCCGCCGGGGGGGTGACGGCGCTCGCAAACGGCCGCCTCGAGAGTCGTAGCGACGGATCGGGGCGCTCGCGCCCATCATTGCCGGCATGGCGAGATTGTCGGCGTTCTCGGCGGACCACATCTTCGAGCTCACCGCTAAGCCGGTGCGATCGCGCTTCGGGTGCTGAGCCCTGCAGCTGTATTGCGGATGCCTCCCGGAGCAACGTTCGTCAACCGACGCATCTGGCCCGCACGCCGACGAGCGCGAGGTGATTCGGCCGCGCAATTGTGATACTTACTCGGCGCTCGCATCGGCGGCGCCGGCGTCGACCGCTGCGCAGATCGGCGCCACCACCTTGATGCACTGAAGGCCCGGACCGCAGCCGAGCCCACTTGGGCATGGGTCCCCGGGGCCAAGGGCTTCGGAGCAGACCTCATGGTCGCACCAGAGCCCCGTCTTGCAGTTGTCGTCGGCCCCGCAAGGGTCGCCGACGGGGTGCGTGTTCGGCTCCTCGCACGTCGGCGTCGACTCGCCTCCGTTGCAGACGAGGCCGTTGTCGCAGGTCTCCCCGCCGGAAGGGAACCCGGGCGGCGTGCAGGAGTGACCGGCCTCGCCGGTGCTACTGCAAGCCGCCGGCGCGAAAAGCGCCGACACGAGGGCGGCACCCGCGCCGATCGCGCGAAAGGAACTACGCAATTGCCATTTCATTCGGATGATCTCCGCGCGGGACCACTGCAATCGAAGCACCACGGCCGCTGACGTGGCCGGCGCCGCGACGGCGGGGCGCACGCGCCGGCAAAGAGCTCCGATCCGCATCGCGTCGACGGCCCCCGTGTGGTGGCGGGTTCACACAACGACCGTGCCCGCGAACTGCGCACCGAGGATGCTCTCGGCCACCCACCGGCCGCGCGACAGTTCCACGCGGTAGAGAGAAAGCGTGTCGGTGCGCGCGAGCCAGCAGTAGCCCGACACTCCATCCTGCCGCCAGCCCGTTTCGTCCATGCCCACCACGCTCGCGCTCCGAAGGCCCGTCACGATCTCGTCGGTGGCCGGCGCGGAACGGACCTGGAGTCTGTTGTAGATACCGACCAGCCCGCCGGGCGAGATCCCGACGCCGAATGGCGGGGTGGACGGGACTCGTACGCGACTGGACGGAGTCCGCCCTGACCGCCGGCCAGATCCACGCCGACCGACGTGCCCACACGCTCGCCTGCCATGCCCCTACTGGAAGTGGGAGCAAGCGCGCAAATCCTTCAATGATTGAGCTTCGAGCTCGGCGTGCCACAGTGTCCGGCATGACCGACTCACCGTCGACGCCACGAGACCTGGTGGACGACATCGCACGCTGGCGGCAAGTGGTTCCGAGCCGGGCGCCGGCGTATCACCGGCTGTTGCAGGAGATCGTCGCGCTGCTCGGGGACGGCACGCGCGAAGCCGCCGAGCTCGCAAAGCACTTCGACGACGCGTGGGCGCAGCGCACGTTTCACATCTTCTACGAGAGACCGCTGCTACTGATCGCGGCGCTGCGCGTGCAGGCCCTGACCACGGGCACAACCCATCCTCTGTGGCCGGCGCTCGCCGCGCCCGAACCCGATCCGCACAGCATCACGCGCAGCGCGCTGCTCGAAGCACTGGCCGACGACGCGGTCTTTGTCTGCCTGCGCTCGAACTTCGTCCAGACCAACGAGACATCGCGCGCGGTCGCGTGGCTGTGGCCGGCGCATTTGATCGGGTGCGACGACGGCGCGCGGCCGCTCGCGCTGGTCGAAGTCGGAGCGTCGGCAGGTCTGAACCTGACGGCGGATCGGCTGCCCTCGCGCTGGACGAACCAGTCGGGAGCGCGCATGCCCAGCGTGCGCGCTCCGGCCGTGAGGGCACGGATCGGCATCGATGCGCACCCGCTCGACGTATGCACCGATCGCGACGCGAACTGGCTACGCGCTTGCGTCTGGGCCGGCGAACACGATCGGAGCGCTCGGCTCGAAGCCGCGATCGCCGCGTTCCGCGCGGCGCCGGCGCAACTCGAGCGCGGTGATGTGACCGACGCCCCGAACGTACTGCGAGCGCTGTGCGCAGCGCGGCAAGACCGAGCCGTCGTGCTCGCGTTCCAGACGATCGTGCGCGACTATCTCGAGCCCGACAACCGCGCCCGCTACGAGCGCGAGATGCGACGCTGGATTGCAGACAGCGCCGTCGCGAGCGCCGTTTGGGTCGAGATCGAGCGCGAGAATGCCGAGCCGGACAAGCCCCTGCCGATCGTCGCGCACGTTCGTGACGCGACCGGGGTCGTCGACATCGTCCTCGGGACGACCGGCTATCATCCTGCCGCCGTCGTCGTGGACGATGCCGCGGTCGAGCGCTTCGCGCGCCTCTTTCGCTGACCGCAGTCGGGGCGCTGCCCGCATAGGCAATCTTGCCGATGTGCGCCCGCGCGCCACCCTGGTTCGCCGTTGCTGCGAGGTGACGATCCTCGAGCTCGACCCAAGGCCTCGGAGCCGCGCCTCGACCGCCGACCGCCACGCGGGCTGGCCTTCGACCAAGTAGATGAAACAGCAGGCGTCGAGGTAGACGTCAGCCGCGGCCGGACCAGCCAGACCGGTCATCGGCCAGCTGCTGATCGATGTCCGCCTTGGTCCGATGCCCTTCGGGTAGCGCTGCTATCACGTCGAGAACATCGGGTGGTCGAGGCGTGGCGCCTTGGACAGAGCGGATCTGCACCTCGACCTCCCCCTCGTCGACGTCGTCCACCGGCTCGTCGAGCTCGATGACTCGGCCGCGAAGGCGCCCGCGAATGACTGCCCCGCGCTCCATGAATCGATGGTAGCTGCAGGAGGTGCTGTCGGCCAGAGCCTGCTTCCAAGGCTGCGGCGAAGCCAACCGCTGACGGCGGTTACTTCCCCGGCGTAGCTTGAGGCGACGTCGCAGCCGCCCCTGCGAGTTGCGTGGCGACCTTCACGACCAGCTCGATCCTGTAGTCGCGAAGGTCTTCGGCCCAACGATCGAGCTCCCCGAGAGCACCGCGGTACGTCGGCTCGAGTAGGTCTGCCTTCTCCTCATCAAGATCGCGCAGAAACCCTCCCTCCATGCCCCAGCGCTCGTGAAACATCTCCGTCGTCGTGTAGATGGATCGCACCGACTCTTCGAGCGCTTTTCTGTGCGGCTCGCCTCACCAGCCCGAAGGATCCGCCAGCAGCGCGAACCGCTCATCCGGGCGCAGAGGCACCGCCGCCTTCGGGTTCAACACGAAGAGTGCAATCCGTCGCATGCCGGCCGACGACGTGCCTGACGTCGCCTCGAAGAGTGGATGCTGCAGGCGAATCGGAACGGTTGGCGGCTCGAAGGAGTCCTCGTACAGAAGGATGGCGCTGACTTCCGGAATCAGCAGCAACCGCTTCGCGGCCTCGTTGGCCACCGCGCCGGATGCCTCGTATCGGCCGAGAGTCGCGACGGGACGATAGAGATCGCGCGTGTGCACGACTAGCAGCGTCGGCTGCCCCCCCGTGGCGACCTGATTGCCCCAACCCCGGAGCTTCGACAGGATTCGGTCGATGTCTTCCCGAGCGCGTCCCGGGTGCGCCCGACGAGCCACGTTGTCTGACGATAGCCTCGCCTTGCCCGTCCCATCCGGAAGCGGCACGTAGTCCGATGATTGTTTCGCGGCGATCCGAAGGAGCCCCTCGAACACCGCATCTGGATTGTCGATGGCCGACCATTCCAGATCGACGTCGAAGATACCGGCGCTCAGGCCCACCCTTCCGAGGGCGACGGAGAGGCGACGCTCGAGCGCGTGCCATACCTCTTCGTCGTCAGGCTCGTGCAGGGCCTTGAGCTCCACGGTCACCGGCCGATCGACGAGCGTCAACGAGAGGTCGGGTGATGGATCGTTCGTCGGGCTGATATAGCGGCTGCCGCATCCGCGACCCCTGAGACCGGCGGCGAACTCAAGGCCCATCACCCCATGCTTGTAGTTCTGCCAGGTCGCTCCTCCGACCTCGCCGACGACTGCATCGAGTCCCGGCGTTCCACGGAGGACTTCCACGAGCCGCGCGAGACGCGCTCCCTCGGGCGGGCGTCCCTCGCGAGTCGAAGCAAGTCCAAACGAGTGCGTCGCGGGAGGTGAAGAGTTCGCTGCCAGACCGGACCACATCGTCCGGATCCTTGGCCGGTCAGGCGTGCGCCATTGCGGGCGACGACGAATCGACGCGCCCGATGCGTCCGAGCGCAATTGAAGAGATACGGGACAGAAACAACGGAGGCTCTACAATCGGGGAGAGGGCGCGAAGCGAACAGCTGGCAGGCGCCTTTCGCGCGAGGAGCGGAGGTCAAGATGCAAGCCACCAAGATGCAAGGCGCCAAGACGGACGTGCGCACTACGGAGTTCATGCTCGACTATCTCGACAACGCCGTCGTGGGGCTTCACTGGGTCGACGGTAATGGAACGATCATCTGGGGCCAAAAAAGGCCGATTACGAGCCGTTCGGGTACACCGAGGCCGAGTACGTGGGCCACAGCATCACCGAGTTTCACGCCGACGCGGCCGTGATAGCGACATCCTCGATGTGTCTCCTCGCGGGCAAGTCTCTCTACAACTACAAGGCTCGCTTCTGTGGAAGGACGGCTCGGTCGTGAACGTTCTGATCGCGTCCAGCGGCCTGTTCGACGACCAGAAGAGGTTCGTCCACACACGGTGCTTCACCGTCCGGTACCCGAGCGCGGCGTAGGGCTGTCAGTCCGACCCAGATCACTCGACCGGGACGTCGATGAACGAACGATGCATCGAGATACTCTTCTTCGAAGGGTGCCCGAACGTCAACGAGGCTATCGATCGCGCCCGAGCGGCCTCGAAGGGGACGGGCGTGCCCGCGAACGTGAGCATTGTCCGCGTTCGCAGCCAAGACGAGGCGTTGCGCCTTCGCTTCCTCGGATCGCCGACGGTGCGCGTCGACGGTAACGACGTCGACCCCACGGCACCTGCGCGCGACGACTTCGGGCTGCAGTGCCGGATCTACACGGTGGAGGGCCGCTTCGAAGGCTCACCCCCCGTTGACTGGATCGCGGCCGCCCTGCGCGATGAGACATCGCCGGTCGCCCGCTCCTCAAGCACGCGCGGTGGCTGCTACTGCAACATGCAAGGCAAGCCGTGATTCCACTTTGAGACGTCGCATAGTGCACGCCGGACCTCGGCGAGAAGGTGCGGAGCCTGGTCGTGCTGAGGGGGAGGTAGCTTTTCTTCGCGGGCGGCGCCATCGAGATCCCCCCCGCGTTGGCGCTTGGCAAGCAACGCGTCTGTCCGGACAGGAAGCAAATGCTCGCGAAAACCAGCGCCCGCTCTGGCGTAGAGTACCGCACATGAAGGTTTCGTTTCTCCTGCGGACTGGGGTGCGGCTGGGCATGACGGCTTGGGTCCTGGTCGGGTGTTCCAGCTCCACCAGCGGAGGCGGAGCTGGTTCGGATGCCGCTGCTGGCCCCGGATCGGATGCGGCCGTGGCTGTCTCGTGCACCACGTACTGCCAGACCATCCTCCAGAACTGCGGGGCGGCCGATGGAGGCGTCGGCGGAACGCCCCAGTATTACGACACGACGGACTGCCA
This sequence comes from uncultured Myxococcales bacterium, assembly GCA_937902985.1. GTDB lineage: Bacteria > Myxococcota_A > Polyangia > Polyangiales > Polyangiaceae > Palsa-1150. Next base: position 13,872 of record CALFNG010000210.1, on the reverse strand, counting down.
GAACACGTGCGCGTCGCTGCCCATGGGAACATACGCAGACATGGGCAACACGGTCGGCTGCCGACAGTACCACGCCACGCTCGCCGCCGGGGATGCGGTCATGCACTGTCCGCACGCGGGCGCCGGGGGCGGAGGAGTCTGCGGCAGCCGATGCGACGACTACTGCACGCTCGTCATGGCACACTGCACCGTCGGGAACGGTGCCGACCCGCCTTACGGCAGCCAGGCGGACTGTCTGGCCGCGTGCAACGGCTACCCGTACCAGGCGGACGCCAGCGACTACGACCCCAACAACATCGGCTCGTTGAACTGCCTCGACTACCACCTGCGCGAATCGCTGAGCGATCTTTCCGGCCAAGGGATCGACGGCGGGCACTGCGACGACCTGAGCATCGACGGCGGGACGACGCGTGGCGCGTGCCATCCGTGAGGCGTGAGGCGAGCGCGGCCGTTGACAGAGCCCGCCCGCTGCTGGCGGCGACCTTCTCTATCGTGACGGCGTGTGCCGCTGCAGACACATCCGGATCTCCGGGAGATGGCGGGGCCGACACCAGCGCCGACGAATGTGCGGCCGCCGGCGACCGGGGAGACGGGAGCACCTTCTCGGATCTGTATCGCGACTTCTTCGGCCCGACCGGGCGCGCGAGCTGCGGCGCCCAGTCAATATGTCACGTGCCCGGGGGGACCGGCGCGCAGACGAGCGGTGGATATGTCTGCGTTCCCGACCGGGTGGGGTGCTGGGCTTCGATGACGAGCACGATCGTGCCGGACGGCGGGAGCGCATCGCCCGAGCTGACCACCCTTTACAAGGCGCTCCGCAAGGCGCCGCCGACGCCGGGCAGTGGACCGATGCCGCGTAACTCCAGTTTCGCTTTTTGTCCCGACGACCTGAAGCGCATCGCGGCTTGGATCTCGACCGGCGCCTCCGAGTAGCCGATTCCGCTCGTCGTACCTCGGCCGCAGTAACGAAGGATTTCGGTCCGCTGCATGCCGATCTGAACCTGGACGAAAACGTCTGGCGTCTCGAGGGCTACCCGCGTCCACAGCACTGGGTCGCCCTGGCGCTCTCCATGACCCTGCCGCCACCCTTCGGCGTGATGGCGGAGGGGTACTACTTCAGCAACGCGTCCCCCGTCGCGACGCGCGATGGCGGGTTCCTCTTCGCACGCGCGCGTGGGGTGCGTCCAAGCGAACTGTCAGCATCCGCGCTCATCGCGCGGGCGATGTTCGGAGCAACTTCGACCTGCCCGTCTGAGGGCCGCTGCGCCCGGCCGACGTCCGGCGTGTGAGCGCCGCGACACCCCACGTTGCGATCACGGCGAGCACGACGATCGCAAGAGTCTTCATGTCGAGAGCTTCGAGCCCGAGGAATCGACGAAGCCCCGGGCACGATCTTCGACTCGTCGCGATGACCGATCACTTCGAAGTCGATTGGGACGGAGTGAAAGTGATCGAGTGGACGGATGGGACGTTCGCCGACGGAGGCCACGTCGGCGTGTGGACCAAAGGTGACTCAGTCACCTATTTGACAACTTCAGCGTCAACGAGGTGTACGAGAACTAAATTGTGGAGCCCGTTTGGCGTCTGGCGTCGCGCCACTGCCGCTCCATCACGGACCGACGTACACTCCGGTCCCTGTCCTCCCTATACAACGAGGTCTCCGGTGAACACTCCGACGGGTGCCGCCCTTCTGGCCCTTGGTGCTCTGTTCTCCGTGACGGCGTGCGGTAGCGGCAACCAGGCCCGCGGCGGCTCCGACGCGGCCGCGGCCGCCGATCGCGCCGCGTCGACCGGACCCCGTCTGCCCCTCGTTCTCATGGCGGATGTCCCCCTACCCGGCGCCGGGACGCGCTTCGACTACCAGGAGATCGACTCGGCTCAAGGCCACCTCGTCATCGCGCACATGAACGACGGAGCCATGGTCGTCGCGAACCTGAGCGACGGGTCGGCGGTCAAGCAGCTGACGGGCATCCCGGTCGCTCGCGGAATCGCGGTCGCGGACGACGTCGGTCTCATCTTCGCCACGAGCTCGCCGAGCCAGTTGGTCCTCATCGACAACAAGGCGCTCACCGAGATTCGTCGCGTAAGCACCGGCAACGGCCCCGACGGCGTGGCCTGGGATCCGACCCACAAGGTCGTCTGCGTTTCCGACCAAAGCGACGGCGCCCTCTCCCTCATCGCGAGCTCCGGAAGCGGGACGCGAACGGCGGTGCCGCTCGGCAGCGAGACGGGCAATGTCGTCTTCGATTCGGCTCGCGGTTGGTTCTGGATCACCGTGGTCAAAGCCACGCCACCGGACCAACTCATCGCGGTCGACCCGACGGCGGCCAAGGTCATGGCCTCGATCGGCCTGCCCGGATGCAACGGCGCCCACGGCCTTCGCCTCCATCCCGACGGTCAGAGTGCGTTCATCGCATGCGAGTCGAACAACGTGCTGGCGCGCGTCGACCTCGGTGGAGGCCACAACGTCGCGACCGCGCCGACTGGTAGCGGCCCCGATGTCCTCAGCATCGATCCGGGTCTCGGCTGGCTCTATGTGGCGGCCGAGAGCGGCGACCTGACCGTCTTCGACATCGGTCAGCCGGGCGTCGCCCTGATCGGCCACGACTCGCCTGGCAGCAATTCCCACTCGGTCGCGGTGGACCCCGCGACCCATCGGGTCTTCTTCCCGCTCATGGCCGGGCCGAAGGGTACACCCGTGCTGCGCATCATGCGCCCGACCGGAATCTGACGCCCGGTCCGGCAGCAGGATCATCACCGCCCGTCAGAGGCCCCGCAGACCGCGGACCACGACGCCGACCACACCGGCAAGCGCGATCCAGAACGGCTCGGGGAGCTTCTTCAAGCGCACCATTCCAGCCAACGCGACGATCGCAATCGCCGCCGTCGTCCCATCGACGATCGCTCGTCGACCGAGGACGAACACGGCGCCGGCGATGGCGCCGGTGGCCGACGCCGTCACCCCGCTCACGAAGGCCTTGAGCCAGGGTTTCGGATTCCGCATGGGACGCGCCGCGAGGACGACGACGAGGTACGGAGGCAAGAACGTGCCGATGGCCGCGAGGACCGAACCAGCGGCGCCGCCGGCGAGGAATCCGATGAACCCGGCCGTGATGACCACCGGCCCGGGGGTGACCATCGCCACCGCCACCGCGTCGCGGAACTGCTGTTCGTCGAGCCATTGATGCTCGTGGACGACGCCCTTGTACAGGAACGGGACGATCGCCAGCCCGCTGCCGAAGACGAACGCGCCCGCCTTGGTGAAGAACAAGAGGATGTCCGCAAGGTCACCCCCACTGGCAGGACCGTGCGCACCGGTCAGCAGCCATGCAGGACCGATCGCGAGCGCGCTGGCACCCCGCATCGACCGCGCGTGCCGTGCGAGGAGCACGACGACGCCGCAGCCGAGAAAGACCCAGACGACCTCCGACCCTGTCGCGGCCGTGATCCCCGCAGATACCGCGAAGAGCGTCCAGAGCAACCAATCCTTCCCGAGCGCAAGCTTGGCCAGCTTCGTGCTGCTGCGCACGATGATGGCGATCACTGCCGCGCCGATGCCGTAGAACGCGCCCTGGATCCACGGCAAGCCACCGAAGTGGACGTAAAGCCAGGCGAGGCCCAGGACCATGACGAACGACGGAGCGATGAACGCGACCCCGACCGCGGCCGCGCCGACCGCACCGCCACGCACCCAACCGAGATACATCGCGAGCTGGGCGGCCAGGGGCCCGGGCGACAGCTGGGCCAGGGCGAGACCTTCGAGATAGTCCTGCTTCGCGATCCAGCCGCGCCGCTCGACGAGGTCCCGCTGCATGTAGCCCGCGAGCGCGATTGGACCTCCGAATCCGAACGTACCGAGGCGCGCGAAATACGCGAGCAGCTCCCCCATCGAGCACGACGAGACCTCGGCCGGCAGGGCCTCGTCCCTCATGTCGAGGTGGAGCGGCCATCCCAGGCCGTCAGATCGAGCGCCTTCTTGACGGTCGTCGCCAGATCGGCGGCCTTCCCACGGCCCCAGTAGTGAAGAAAGAGAATCCGAGGGGACTCCTCCGTCATGTGGGAGTGGATCGCCACGATGTTGACCCCACCGCCACGCAGCGCCTTGAGCACGGGCTGGAGCTCCCCTTCCGCTACGGCGAAGTCGCCGTCGACGACGGCGTCGTCATCCGTGCCCGCGAACGCGGACCACGTGTTCACGCCCATCGCCTTGCCGATCGTGCAGCCGCACGCGGCCTGCGTCTTCCGGCCCATGACCGCCTTGTACATGCCGTCCTTCGTCTGGCCCTTCACGCCGAACACGTTGTCGAGCTTGGCGGCATCGATGTGACTCGGCCCCTTCGGCGGCGGGGTGCCGAACGCCGCGCCGGGCTGCGGCGCCTTCGCACGTACCGCCTTCTCGGCGTCGAGGATCGCCTTCACGCCCTTGCCCAGCTCGTCGACGGCGCCCTCGCCACCGATGTGCATGAAGTAGACCTTCGGCTTGTCGAAAAAGAAGTGGTTGTGGAGCGCCGTCACTTCGAGCCCATTGGCCAGCGCGGCGCTCATGACCGGATTGACCTCGTCTTCGAACAGGACGACATCCCCCATCACCATCGCCTCGATCCCGGGCTTCTCCGCGGGGACGAACGCCGCCCACGCGGTCAGCCCCATGAACGGCGGCACCTTGTTCCACCCGTCGATCTCCACCTTCACGTCGTCGCGCGGGAACGAGACCTTGACGACATTATCCGTCGTCTCCGGCTTTCCTCCCGTCGCCGCCGCGATGCGGGCGGCGTCGAGCGGGCCTTTCGCCGGGCTGGCCGCTTGAGGCGTACCCCCCGTTGCCGGTGCCGGCGGAACGGTCTGCGCCTGCGGCGCAGCCACGGCGGGCGCCTCGGACGAGGGAGGCGGCATCGGCGGCGGGCTGGCGGCAGGCCGCGATTCGCCGGCACATCCCATGAGTACGACGGCCGCACTCGACATCCAAAGACTGCGAAGCGTACGAACGTTCATCGCGACCTCCATTCGAAAAAGACGACTCAACTCGTCAACCGATCGGCCCTATTTCGCCGACGACGCCGGCGGGGCAGCGGCGCGCACCTCGACGTGCGTTCCGTTCCTCAACTCTTCCGAACCTCGGCGGGCGATGGCGTCATCTTCCTGAACGCGCCCGGCGGGGTGTTCCCGGTCGAGCGGTTGATCTCGCCGCTCACCCCGACATCGGGCAGGAGCAGGGCGCGGGATTCCCCGACCCGCGCATCAGCGTCCTCGCGGTTCGCGCGCGCTTCGGCAAGTCGCGGGTGCGTCGCAAGCGCCTCGGCGACCGCCTCGTCGAGCGTGTATGCGCGCGGCTCGACCGGCTGCGCGGAGGAAGGTCGAGCCGTGGCTGCGATGCACGCGAGCACCGTGCCGCGCGCGAGCCGCGCGAGCGGAGGCTGTCGTCGCCCGCGCTCGCAGGCCTCACGTCCGGATCGATCCCATACCCCGACCATCGCGGCTTCCTCCCGCTATCGCTTGCGTCGGTAAAGGGCGAGCAGCGCGTCGAACATGCGCGACCCGAGCGCGATGCGCGCCTCGTCTTCGCTCTCCGCCAGCGCGATGCCTGCGATGAGCGCCGCTATGCCCGGCGCCTCTCCGCGCCCGAACTTGCCGTCCTTCACGTCGATGTCGTGAACGATCTCGCCGATCGCTCCGAGCCCTGCCTCGCGGAGATCGAAGCGCTCGACGAGGACCTCGAACGAACACCGGTCGCCGACGTGGGTGAAGTCGGCCTCGAACATGTCGAAAGTGACCTCGCCCTTGGCGGCGCGGTAGCCCTGCGCAGGGACGAACTTGATGCTCGCCTTCGGATCGATGAAGCGCCGAATGAGCCACGCGCACGCGATGCGGTCGACGTGCACGTTCTTTCGCGTGACCCAGGTACGACCCCGGTAGCTCTCCCGATCGACCGAGTCGGCCTCTTCTTCCGATCCGGCCTTTTCGTTGCGGCGGAGTCTCCGCTCGAGCGACAGGAGCGCCGACTCGGCTGCTTCGCGACCCGGGGCCTCGAAGAAGTCGACCGCGGCGATCTCGGCCATCCGCTTGCGGAGTCGCGCAAGGGTCGCGTCGAGCTCGGCGCGGCGCTCGTCGTCTCGCGCCAGCTGGGAGGGCAGCCCAGCGGTCGCCTCCCGGCATTCGCCACCCACCTGCGTGTAGTCCGCCTCGCGCGCGGCGCGAAAGAGGCCCTCGACCTGGTCATCGCGAAGGCCCTCGACGAATTGCGCCGCGCACAGGGTCGCCTCGCCGCCGTCCGTCACGATCTCGCGAACGACCCACTGGAAATCCTCTTGCGTCTGCCCCGTGAAGGGGAGGACGTAGACGGAGTTCTTGATGGGCACCGCACCGAGCCGAAGCAATCGTTTGCCTACCTTCGCCCGAAAATACGCGGGCTTCGGGGGAATCTGGTGGATGAGCAGGAGCCATCGCGGCTGCTTTGGAACCGCACGCTGTGTCAAGGCAGAGAGGTACTTATTGCAGCTGCTCTTCGAGCGCAAGATAAACTAACAGCTGTTACTAAAACCCCGAGGGCCCGACCGACTCAGACACGGGACGGAAGAGCCCGCAGGCGGTCGCCTTCCCGTTCCACTCGCGTCCGCGATCGCCCCGATGTTCACCGGGATGATGCTCGAGCGGACCTCGTTTGGCTGGCCGCTGATCTGCGCCGGAGCACTGAAGCTCGCATACGATTTCTTGCTGCTCGCCGAGTTTCGCGCCTCGGACGCGGACGGACGGGTTGATCCGATCTAACCACCGAAGCGCTTTCCGCTGCGCGACGGGCGCCCGCCGCAGGACTACGGCGTGGAAGGGACGACGCGGGCGTCCATGACGCGCAAGACCGGATGCCCGCCCACGTTCTCGAGTGGGAAGTACACCCGATGAGTAGCCGGGTCGACGGCAACGGAGTGCGCATTCGGGCCGACGAATCCGCGCCCGAGCTCGGTCACCGTTCGGTCGGCGGCGACGGCAAACACAGCGACGGTGCCGGTCTCGGAGGCCGCGTAGAGTCTCCGCAACCCCGGATCGAACGCGAGGACGTCGATGTCGGCCGGGAGAGGGAGGGCGAGCGTCTGGCGCTGGCTACGCAAGTCGATCACGGCCAACGTCGGGCCGTTTCCGCGGCAAGCGGCGAAGGCGAGTCGAAGCCCTGCCGCCACGAGCAGCCCGTGACACGTGCTCACGCCCTGCACGGCGATGCGCGAGGCCATCCGGGACGTCGACGGGTCGATGTCCGCCAGGAAGGGCTGGCCGTGAATGGCCGCCAGCACGTGCCCGGACTCCGAGTCGTACTGCGTGTTGCCTGCCCCGCCGCGGACGTCGATCCCCGGTAGCGCGTGGGCGGCCTTCACGTCGACGATCGCCACACCGACTCCCCTGTTGTTCGAGACGAAGACCCTGCCGGAGATCGGATCGTAGGCCAGGCCGTTGGGGTACTCGCCGGCGGGCACTCTCGATTGCACCTGGAAGGTTCGGTCGTCGATGAGCGCGAGCGTCTTCTCCGCGGTCGCCGTGGCGAAAACGAGGTGCTGCTCGGGAGCGACGACGACACCGTGGACGCTCGGGAGGCCAGGGACCTCCTGGACGACACGCTGGCCGTCGAGATCGAAGACCACGAGCGAGCTGTCACCGAGATGCGCGATGTACAGACGGCGATTGACGAGATCGACGGCCTGGTAATCGAAGCGCGATGCGGACCCCGGCAGTGGTACGTCCGCGACCAGGTTGAGCGGGAGCGAGCCTCCCATCGGCGGCGAGCCCGCGACGAGGAGCGCCAGCGCGAACGGAAGCATGTTCACCACAGCATAGTGGAATCGCGGGGCGAGGCCGCTTGCAAGCGAACCGTTATGGCCGTAGAGCGACAACGCCATGCTCCGGCTGCGTTGGCTGTTGCTCGTTCCCGTTCTGCTCGGGGTAGGGATGAGCCTTCCGACGGCGGACGCTGGGCCGCCCCCGCCGGCCCCTGGCGGACGTGCAGGTGGTCGCCCTGCCCGGCGTGCAGCGTCGCATCGACCACTTCGCCGTGGACCCGGCGGGTCAGCGACTCTTCGTGGCGGCCCTCGGCAACCACACGCTCGAGGTTCTTGACCTCGCAGCCGGCAAACGAATCGCGAGCATCCCGGGCCTCGACGAGCCCCAGGGCGTCGCGTACCTGCCGTCGCTGCATCGGATCGTGGTGGCCACGCGTGCGGGCGGTACCGTCACCGCCTTCGACGACAGGAACTACCGGGCCGTCGCGACGATTCGGAACATGCCCGATGCCGACAATCTTCGGTTCGATGCGGCCGCCGGGCAGCTCTACGTGGGTCACGGCGACGGTGCGCTCGGAGTGATCGACCCGGCGAGCATGACGCTTGTCGCGGACATCCCGCTGCCGGGGCACCCCGAGTCCTTTCGCCTCGAGGAGGGGGGTCCACGCATCTTCGTCAACGTGCCCTCGACGCGCGAGATCGTGATTCTCGACCGAGCCCAGCGGTCGATCCTCGCGCACATCCCGCTCGGGAGCTTCGCGAACAACTTCCCGATGTCTCTCGACGAGAACGGCCATCGCCTGTTCGTCGGCGTGAGGCAGCCGGCTCAGCTCCTGGTGTTCGACACGGTCAGCAGCAAGCAGATCGCTGCGGTTCCTTGCGTTGGCGACACCGACGACCTCTTCTTCGATGCCCGGCGTGATCGGGTGTACGTCATCGGCGGCGAAGGATACGTCGACGCCATCGACGCCAGCCCCTCGGGTAAGTACGTGCGGCTCGCGCGGGTCGCGACCCGCAGCGGAGCGCGGACGGGCCTCTGGTCGAGCGATCTGGACCGCCTCTTCGTCGCCTGGCCGCTTCGAGACGGTCACGTGGCGGAGGTCCACGTGCTCGGAGCGGCGGGCGGCCCTTAGATTTTGAGGACGCGGCGTTGGGGTCATTGCTCGCACGGGACCAGGCTCGGGGCATCGGTCGCGCGGAGCTCCTGAGCTCCGGCGGGACGTTCCCGCGAACCTCGTCGTCGCTCTCGCCGCGACGCTCCGCCCGGGTCGGACGGCGGATCTCGAGCCGAGCAGCCCGATTCGCTCGCTCGATTCGCCGTAGGTCACGCTGGTAGGCGCGCTCGGCGTGGAGCTCGACCCGACCGCGCTGCACCTTGTCCTTGATCCCGCGCGCCTCAGCGAGGCTCGCCGCGCACGTGTCGTGTGCGAGCTGACGCTCCCGGCGAAGGGCCTCGCGAGGACAACCCGGCTCTCGGCGTCGAGCCCCCCGGACCGCGGCGCTCGAAAGGGCAAACAGTTTCTCTACCCCTCCGAGTTCACCTCGGTCGTGGGCAGCGAAGTGATCCCGCTCTCGTGGCGAAGGCTCATCGCGCTCGCCATCTACCTCTACCCGCGCGCAGGCGAGCTCGAGGCGTTGAGCCGCGAAATCAGGTCCCGCAACCGGGCGTTCAGCGCCCGGCGCCGGCTCTGGAGTGAGCGCCGAAGGTGGGGGTGCCGCCTTCACCGACGCTCGCTCGAGGACCGGGTCTTCCCCCCGAATCCAGAGGTAGGGGCCTCACGGGCCCCCGACGCAACGTGGCACGGCCGCCGTGGAGCACCGGAATCAGCGAAGAGCTTGCGCCGGGGCCGGCCTTGCCTTACAAGAAGTAAGGAACATATCGAGAGGTAAGGCATGGCCTCAGCGACCATTACGAGCAAGGGCCAGATCACGGTGCCCAAGGAGATCCGCGTAGCTCTGGGAGTGCACCCCGGCGACCGACTGGCGTTCCGAGCGCGTGAGGACGGCACCGTCGTAGTGGAAGCCGAGACCGTGGACCTGATGACACTGCGTGGGACCCTCAAGTCGAAGCGCAAGGGCGTCACCGTTGAAGCGATGAACGAGGCGATTCGGCACGCGGCAGGTCGCTGATGCTTGCGCTGGACACAAATGTCCTCGTGCGGTTCCTGGTCGAGGACGACGCAGCCCAATCGGCTCGCGCCGCGAAGCTCGTTGCGCGCGCGATCCGGCAAGGCGATCGGCTTTTTGTGGCGGATGTTGTTCTCTGCGAGACGGTGTGGGTGCTACGAGCCAGCTACGAGTTCGGCCACAACGAGGTCGCGGACGTCCTGCAGCGATTGCTCAAGGCAGCCCACCTGACCTTCGCGGATTCTGACGCGCTCAAGCGGGCGGCCGAGGCGTTCGCGCGCGGTAAAGGAGACTTTGCCGACTATGTGATTCGAGAGCAAGCCCGCGCTGCGGGGTGCGATCACGTCGCCACCTTCGACCGGGCACTACTCAAGGAGCTGCACTTTGTGGCGCCGTAGCGTCCCCGCGCGCATCGGGTGAGGAGCGGCACGCCCGGTCTTTCGAGAGCCGTGCTGGCTTGGAATCCCCTCGGGGACGTTCTCGGGTTACGGAAGCCAGGATGGAGACCGCCGAGCGTCGGGCGTGCTGTGCGACGACGAGTTGTCGAGCACTACGTCCAGTTGCTTTCGCGGGTAGCGACGGGCCGCGCGAAGGAGGGCCACCTCCTCGCCCAAAGCCGCATCCGCAGGTCCTCGCGCCGATGCCGTCGGCGCGGATAGCAACCGCGGGCTCTGCGGTGCTTGCCGTTCTCGACTACCGCAACGGGTTCGAGTGTTGGGTTCCGACCGCCGTCTCTACGGCCGACTTCTCCCATGACCCGTGCCTGATTCCGTGGAAACCCAACGCGCGTTGCACGACTCCGCCGCCGCCGCTCGGGTGCCCCAGCGGGCCCATACCCGTCCAGCACTCGTGCTTCGTGATTCCCTGCGAGATAGCCAATTGCAACGAGGGCACGTGCATGGTCACGCTCGGGTTCGGCAACGAGTGCCCGGTCGTGGACGCCGGCCCCCCCGACTGTGCAGCCCTTCAATCGGCGTACGTCCAGGCTGCCACCGCCGCCCAGCAGTGCGACCCGACGCAAGATGCAGCGGTGTGCATCGGCGAATACCCGGACATCTGCGGTTGTGGAGCGGCCTTCAACTTCTCGGGCCGTGCCGGCACCGCGCTGGATTGCGCCTTTCAGGCCATACAGGACTCGCGGTGCTCGTTCCCAACCTGCGGAGCGACATGCCCGGCCGAGCCTGCCAACGGCGCCGCTACGTGCGCTGCGAGTGCGTCGGGGACGTCCGGCACCTGCGCTTGGGCGAAGTGACCTCAGTCATCGCGATGACGGCTGCCACGCCGTGCGTCGCCTGATCGGTGCCGTCTTAGCCTGGATTTCGGTGCGCCAGGCAAAGCCTGGGTGAGGAGGATGCGGAGAGGCAACGAAACGCTCATCGGGCGTTCGAGCCGTCCCTTCGTTCGAAACGCCGACCGAGTTGAGCTTCCGGGCGCGTCTGTGGTCAGTAGCCGGAGACGTTGCTTAGAACCGGATTGGTCACGTCGGCCGCGGGATAGAAGAACGAGAAACTCTGGCATCGCACGTTGGTGGCAAACGACTCCCCGTATACGAGGGTCATCCCTGTCGCGTTCGAATACGTGCACTGCCACGAGATCGTCGTGCCCGAGGTGAGCGGCGCCGGGGGGGGCGAAGACAGCGGGGACAGCGTGGTTCCAGGCCGTCGTCGTGTAGAGCGTCTGGCCCGGGACGGACGCGCTGAAATTGGTGGCCTTCGATGCCATCATCGATTCGGATTCGAGCAAGGTCACCGCCTGCGGCAAGACGTACGACGAGCTCGGGCTGCTCTGCCCGGGAGGAACGCTCATGGTCAGGTTGTCGAGGAGGATGACCCCGGCGTGCTGCGTCGCCACCCCCGGCCTGGCGACGGACATCGTCAGGCTCACCTGGCCGTTGACGGCGGTCGCGCCCGTATTGAAGTAATGCACGAAGAGATTGAAGCCCGTCGTGGCGCCGATGGTCGCGCCGACGCCCGCAGGATACGTCAGGATGTCGTGGGTGCTCTCCGAGGTGAACGTGAGGGGCGCCTTGGGCTGCACGCATGACGTGGCGACGTGGCGGCGCCATCGGTGGCGTTTACCGAATAGAACGCGAACATCTGGTAAGCGACGGCCGGCATGGTGACTTCGTACTGGGTGATCTCCACCTGCCCGGGGAAGGGATTCGCGAACGACTGGCAATACGACGTCGTCATCCAGCTGGCTCGCCGACTCGAGGCGCGGCCTGTTCGTGAGCCTTCGCGAGCCCTTGTCGAAATCGACCGCAAGGAACCAGCACGCCTCGTTGGGGAGCATCGGGTAGACGCCCATGACGTGCTTGCTTTGCAAGTGGGCGCGCACAGCAAGGTCGTCCACCGGCCGGAACGCCTGGTTGGAGCAGTCGCCGCACTTCACCTTCGGCAGCGGGCACACACCGACGACGAACTTGTTCGCGCACGCGTGCGCGTATCCAGGCTTTCCGGTCTTCTTGCTGACGAAGCGAGTCGGGTAGACATCGTCCCGCCCGCGAAAGAGCTCGCGGAACAGCTTCACCTTTTCGGCCGCGGAGTGCGGGGCGGCGGCGGCCGTCGCGATGGCGGCGGCACGTATCGGGGGCGCGGCCTCAAGAGCTGTGAGCTCGGCTCGAAGCGCTTCCGCGCGCGCGATGGCGCCGGTGCGCTCGACGTCTAGCAGCCCAAGGCGCGCCTCTTCTTCCGCGAGGGCGGCCTCGATGCCGGCTCGTGTCGACGGCGTCCGCCTGCTCATGCACCCGCGTCCGACTTCTCGCGCGGCGGATGAAACGGCCCTTTCCCGGGCCACACGAAGTGACGCGCGTACACCCGTTCGAGGCGCGGTTCACAGGTCTTCGTGAAGCGGAGTGGCGTGCGCGGGCCCTTCCCCCATCTCACGTAGGCAGTCTGCGAAGGGACCAACTTCAAGTCATGGCAATGGTAGCCGAAGATGCGCAATAGCCGGCTCAGTCGCGAGAGGCTCCCGCGGATCACACGTTCGAGGTACGGCGTGCGACCGAAACGCCAGTCTTCGAGGTCCTTCGATGCGAGGATACCCATCTTCACGAGCACGTCGACCGGCGCGACGACCTTCCCGTTCGCGAGGATCGCGGCAACCGCGCGCTCGACGCGCGGGAACATCGGATCGCGCCGGAAGTCGTCGACAGTTGGGCGAACCATCATTGCCGCGGCTCGTTCTCGCGCTTCCAGCGATCGAAGAACCCGCGGCGGGGGAGCTGGCGCTTACGCATCTCCTCGAACGGCTTCGCGAACGTCCCATCCGCTCCGTTGCGTTTCGCGAGGTTGCGCAGATCGATCGCGAGCTTCATGGCCGCGTCGTAGTCCTTCTTGTCGATCATCGCCTCGAGCTCGCGCCACGCCGAATCGAGCCGTGAGGCAAGCGTGTCGAGCTCCTTCTTCTTCGCCGCTTCCGCCGCCTTCTTCGCCTTCTCTCGAGCGAGACTCTCGGCCCGCTCTCGTGCCGGTTCGCAGGGTCATGGGGCCAGCCCTTCGCAGGGTCATGGGGCCAGGAAAGCGGATTGAGCAACGGGGCTGAGGGTGCCTCGAAACGGCGTTTTCGTCTACGGACCGAGATCGCCGTTTTGAACAACCCCGGGATCGAGAGTTTCGCAGGGTCATGGGGCCACCCGAGCCGGTCGCCAGGTGCAAGAACGAGGACGACCGGCCGGGAGGGGGCGAGGTCAGCGTCGGCGGCGTGCGCGCGCTCGCGGATGAAGTCGCGTCTTGGTGGCGGGTGTGTCGGGGGGCGGGTCGGCCGCGTCGAGTGTTGGTTTGAGTCTGGGCCGGTACGACTCGCCCTCGATGACAAAGTCGTACGCGGCGTTCTTGAACCGATCGACGGCGCTCTGCGCGAGCAACACGTCATCGAACATCGCGAGCCACTCGGCGGTGTCGCGGTTGCTCGAGATGATCATCGAGGCGCTCCGGCCTGCAGCCAGCTGGTGCCGTCGGTGTGCTTCACGGCGCCGTCGCCC
>CALFNG010000209.1 GCA_937902985.1 uncultured Myxococcales bacterium | reverse complement strand
TCTCGTTCACCGATGACGCGGAATCCTGCACAATCGTGAACGATCCTTCGTCCGCGCCCGGCTTTAGGTTCCGCCGCCCCAAGGCATAAGGGTTCGTCGCCATCCGGTCGCGATCGCGAGGTCGCCCCGCAGGGTTCCGCAGGAATCGAAGCGGGGAGCACCGCTCTATTAGGCGCCGGCGTCGCCTGCCTCCACGCTCGTCGCTTCGGCGCTACCGTCCTCGGCATCCGCGGCGCCATCAAGCACGTACGTCATGCATGCACCGCTTGCGCAGTGCACCTGTGGGCTGCTGGCGTCCACGCCGATTATCGTCTTGCCATCCTCGGTCATGGTCCCCTTCGGGGGGCACATACAAGGCCCGGCGAAGTGTGCCTGCCAGGCTTTCTCACACGCTTCGAAACGCGCTGCCGACGCGGCGCTGACGCCAACATACAGAATGGATCCGCAGCAGTCGGTAAACTCCAACTGGGTCACGCAGTCGCCGTCGGCCTGGCAGCTCTTGAGCGCTGCGCTGAGCTGACCCGTGGCGCTGAAGCATGCCAAATACGCGGAAGCGTCCGCAGTGCCGTCGGCTTGCCCCCCGTCAACGCTCACCACGTCCTCAACGTGGCTGGCGTCGGAGGAACCTGGCCTCGCACCGTTGATGCCGCAGGCGGCGAGCATGAGAAGGCCCAGGGCAACCGTTCCAACTCTCGCCATGCCGTGGCGCACAGCACTTTGCGTACCCCATTGCGGAAGCGAAATCCCGTGGGAACGCGTGCGGAGACTTGGGCCACTTCGTGCCAAGCCGCCAATCGGCGGCTCCTCTCACAAGCCAAGCTGGACCTTTCCGAGCGAGCCGGCATACGCGGGGAAGCCGCGCTTGTCGCCATCGGCCAGGTAGGCCCAGATGCGAGTGATCGGCCCGGGCAGAGAGCAGCACGCGCTGCACCGTGTGTTCGTCGTTCATGTTGGATATTCGTCGTGGCGCTTCCACCACGGACCCTGCTCGTTTCGTCCTTTCGGCGCCCGGTCGAGCCATTGGTACGCGCCCCAAAGCCCATCGAGACCGCGCGCGTAGGTCGAGTACGTGTGATGGACCGCGCCGTCCTCGATCACGAACGCGCTCATACCGGGCCGCTCGCGCAAGTACGTGGGCGTGTCGACGCCGCACATCGCCGCGTGCGCGCTCGCGCCTCCGCCGCTCGCGGCCCGATCGCGCTTCGGCTCGTGGCGATAGTTGTAGCCAATCCCCTTCTCGAACTGCTCCTCCTCGGTAAATCCGACGCTGAAGTCGGCGTTGAAGTCGCTGCCGAACGACGACGCCCACGCGAACGTCCAACCCATGCGCCGCTTGTACGCCGCGAGCTTCGGCAGCGGCGCGCGCGACACCGCCCAAAGCATCACGTCGTGGTGCGCGAGATGAACCGCGAAGCTGTTGAAGCCATCCGCGATGAACGAGCACGACGGACAACCGGCCGCGTAATCGGGCCCGAACATGAAGTGGTAAACGATGAGCTGCGAGCGCTCCTTGAAGAGGTCCTTCAACGTCGCCGAGCCGTCATCGGTCTCGAAGCGGTAGGTCTTTTCGATCCGAACCCACGGCAGCTTCTGGCGCTGCTCGGCGAGCGCATCGCTCCGTCGCGTCAGCTCCTTCTCTGTTTTCAAGAGCTCGAGGCGTGCCGTGAGCCACTCTTTACGCGTTCCCGTCGCGTGCTTCATGATCGCGTCTCCTTCCAGGTGAGAAAGCGGTGAACGACCAGCGCGCTGCAAGCGGCCACCGCGAGAGCCGTCGCGAGCCAGAGCGCCCGCAGATCGACGTGCGCCGCCAGCCCCGAAAGGCCCAGAAGACCGAGCCACGCGGCAATGCACATCGGACATTTCGGCATGAGCGCCGAGAGGGCGGCGAGGGCCACCCCGCCGGCCGCCCACCCGCCCCGCGTCGTTGTACGTTGGCAGCAATCGATGCCATGAGCTTCCATGCGTTTTGGTGTACGCCGCGAAGGCACCACCCAGGGAGTAACAATTGCGACACGATCCCCATCTCACGGCAGCGGCGGGGCACCTCGCGCGTTTCGATGCCTTGGGTGCGCTGCGCCTCATCGGCATGCGCGAGGATGCAGAAGCGCTCGCGCTCCGAGGTGTGGCGATGGCGCAGCTCGGTGAGGATCGCGCCGCGCAGAAGTTGCTTGGCCGCGCCGAGCGGGGGCTGTCGCGTGGCGATCCGATGCGTGCGCGCGTCCTCGCCGCGCGTGGCGAGGTGGCGCTCGCATCGCGCGACCTCAGGCTCGCGGGACGCCTGCTCGAAACCGCGGAGGCCGCACTCGGCGATGATCGCGTCAACCGCACGTTCGTTCGCCTCCTGGGCATTCGCCTCTTGCTCTTGCTCGGGCGCGTCGAGGAGGCGGGCGGGCTCGTCGCGCTCGACGTTCGCGGCGCGCCTCCAAAGCTCCGCGCGCATGCGGAGCTCTTGCGCGCCAACATCGCCGCGCAGGGCCTGCGCGTGCTCGAGGCCGAAGCGGCGATCGCGCGTGCGCGCACGGCCGCGCGATCCGCGGCGCTCCCGCTGCTGTCCGCGCAAGTGGAACGCGTGGCGACCGACATCTCAGCGCCGGTCGCGCGCCTCGTCCGCGACGGAACGATCGCGCTCGCCACGCTCGCCGACGTTGCGTCGCTCGCGCGCGGTGCCGAGCTCGTGATCGATGCGTGTCGTCACGAGCTCCGCCTGCGCGGCACGGCGGTCTCGCTCGCGACACGCCCCGTTCTCTTCGCGCTCGCCCAAGCGCTCGGCGAAGCCGCACCGCTCGCACAAAGCCGTGCGCTCCTCATCGAGCGGACGTTCGGCGCACGCCGCACGACCGACTCGCTCCGCGCGCGGTTGCGCGTCGAGATCGGACGCCTTCGTCGGGCGCTCGCGCCGCTCGGCCCTGCGATCGATTCAACACCCGAAGGCTTCGCCCTGCACGGTGCGCGCGTCGTCGTGGTGCTCGCACCGGGCGACGGCGAGGCCTCGCTCGTGCTCGCGCTTCTTCGCGGTGGCGAAGCGTGGTCGAGCTCCGCGCTCGCAAGCGCGAGCGGCCTCGGGAAGCGCGCCGTGCAGCGGGTGCTTGCCGAGCTGAAGCACACGGGCAAGATCGACTCGCACGGCGCCGGACGAAACCGCCGCTGGGTCGCTCGCCCGCCCGACGGCTTCGCGACCATATTGTTGCTCAACACCCGTCCGACTCGCGCTAAGTCATTCTCGTGATCCAAACGAAGAAGGCCGAGATCCTCGCCGAATACACGTTCCCGGGCATCGAGCGCGTGCACGGCGTCACCCACGACGGCAACGACGCGTGGATCGCCGTCGGCGATCGATTGCAAGCGGTGACGCCGGACGGCATCCTCGGCCGCGCGATCTCCGTCCGCGCCGAAGCCGGAAGCGCGTTCGACGGCCGGCACTTCTACCAAATCGCCGCCGGGAAGATTCAGAAGGTCGACCCCGCGACCGGCGCCGTGCTGGCGATCGTTCCCGCGCCGCCCGACGCGGATTACGCGGGCCTCACGTGGGCCGAGGGCGCGCTGTGGGTCGGGCAGTACAAGGGACGGCGAATTCTGAAGCTCGATCCCGAGACGGGCCGCGTTCTTCGAACGGTGCAATCGGATCGCTTGGTGACGGGCGTTACCTTTGCGGAAGAGGAGCTATGGCACGGAGCGATCGAAGGGGGACAAGCTGAGCTCCGCCGCGTCGAGCCGAACTCCGGTGAAGTGTTCGAAACGCTCGTCATGCCGGACGCGTTCGTCAGCGGTCTCGAATACGACGGCAAGGATCGCTTCTACGCGGGCGGCGGAAAAAGCGGACGACTACGCGTGATCCGGCATCCGAAGCGATAACACCTGCCTGCCGGAATGCCGCTCGGCGTGACACGATCGGGTTGACGAGCGTCAGGGCGAAGGCGTGCGCGCGTCGCGTCCGGTTCCAGGAATCAGAGCCCCAGTAAACGGGTGAGGATCCGTGGGCACGGTTTGGGCACGGTTTACCCGTCCCGAACGGGCTCCAACGGGTTTTTGGGGGCCTTTCAGAGCCTGTGCTGGCGAGAAATCCGTCTGCGAGGTCATTCCGCGGCGATTCACGGGCGGCCCGGCGCGCGCGCAAGGACCCGGAGCGAGCTGACGCCCCACGCCATCGAGTGGCCGCCGAGCAACAGACCTAGCCCCAGACCTGAACGTACGATGCGTAAACAATGCGTTGGAGAGAACTTGTACGCCCGACTTTACGCGGCGAAGAATCGAGGACGAGCCCGTGGGGCATCGACGCCAGTCGACGTGTCCAGACGGCCAAACTCCCGCGAAACGAGTATTTCGCCACGACACCCGCGCAGAAACAACGCGTTCACGAGATCGGTTTGGAGGGTAGAGAGGAGCCGGGAGGATCGACACGGGGCCGGAGGGAGTGGCTCTCATCCTGAGCAACGTCTGATCACGCCGCCACCCGGTTACGAGCGCGCGGCGGGCGCAGGGTAATGTCCATGGCCTCGGTCCATCGGTCGCT
>CALFNG010000208.1 GCA_937902985.1 uncultured Myxococcales bacterium | reverse complement strand
GGTTCTAAATTCATCCACGTAGGGACGCCACTGCTCGAGGCGCGTGGCGCCGAGCCAAGCATCGGTCGTCAGACTCGGCTGGACTCCGAAGACTCCGTCCACCCGAGATCCCGAGATCTGCGATGATCTGCACGCCCGCGGGCGTGGGGGCTCGAACGACAGGTAGAGGCGGCGGCAACCCTCATTTCCGCGGGCGATGTCAGCCCTCGAGCCGATCACGGAGCAGCTCGAGCTCCGCGATGGCTTCGAGGTCCTTGGGACGACCGGCCGCGCGTTTCAGGCGCAGGAGAGCGTCCAGCGTGACGTAGCGGCACCGGACACCGAAGGCCTCGATCTCGATCGTCTGCGGCAGAAGCTCTCCGTAGTTACCGCCACCCAGGACTTCACCGAACAGATCGAAGTCGCCGACGTCCGTCGTCAGGGTGAAGTTGAGCCCGTGCACGATAGTGACTTCATCGAAAACGAACGGAAGGCCCGGCGGGACACCCCGGAGGTACGGATGGTATGGAGCGAGCGCGCCGACCAGCCGCCTGACGTTGGCCGCGTCACGCGCGTAGACGACGTCGAGATCGAGCGTCGACCGTGCGCTCCCGTGCGCCGCGGCCGCCATTCCGCCGATGACGATGAAGTCCACCCCCGCGTGCGCCAGCAGGCGGAGCTGGCGCTCGAGGTAGGTCATCGCCTCGCTCGCCGGCCAGCCTCGGCCAGCTCGAGCAGCGCGTGCTGCAGGCTCTCGATCCGCCGCATGCGCTCCTCCGGCGTGCGACGAAGCTGTTCGACGAGGAGCGTTCGATCGATGCCCGCCTTGTACGCCTCCACCACGGGATCGACCCAGGAGTCCGTTGCGCGCTTCATCTCGCTACGACATGTTAGCATCGCGGCGCGACGCCGTGCTCGCGAGAGGCCGGGGGCCGGGTACGCCGGTTCGAAAGGCCGGCGTCGTTCGAGCCAGCGCACGGCGGGGCGCGCCGTGCCCTATCCGCACTTGCTCGGTCCTCCTCCGCCGCAAACCTGGGGCGGGAGGCACGTCCCGCAATCGACGGCGTCGCCGCATCCATCGCCAACGAGGCCGCATTCGATGCCCTGGTCCGCGCAGGTGAGCGGCCACGGCTTTCGGCCGAGCACGAAGATCTTGTCTGGAACCGCCAGCTCGTCGGCGCTCGGCGCGACATCGCCGAACCCGAAGTCCACGAGTGCATCGCGCAGCCGTCGAGCGTTGGCCGTCGTCGGCTCGACGAAGACGTCGAGATCCTCCGTCAGCCGTGGCTCACCGTGACCTGCGACCGCGTGGCCCCCGATGAGTACGAACCTGACTCGTCGGGCGATCAGCGCTGACGAAGTAGTGGCCCTCGGCGAGGTCGGCGAGCAGCCCCGGATGCGTCGGCTCCCACTTCAGGAGCGCCCGGGTGCGCGCGCTCGACGTCGGGTTGCTGACCTGCGCGAAGTGCGCCATGCCGCCGAGGTATTTCGGAGCTTCGTCGGCCGAGACGCTCTTCGCCGGAACGCCGACCCCCTTGCCGATGGCTTCGGCGATCGCACGGAACGAGACGCCCTCGTCGGCGACGCCGTGAAGGCGCGTGCCGGGGGGCGCCGATTCGAGGGCGAGCCGATAGAGCTTCGCGGCGTCGAGCGTGTGGACGGCAGGCCAGACGTTCGCGCCATCGCCAATGTAAACCGAGGAGCCGTTCTTGCGCGCCGCGGCGACGAACATCGGCACGAAGCCGTGGTGATCGAGCGAGCTGTGCACGGTCGGCGGGAGGCGAACAACCGAGGACCGCACGCCTCGTTCCGCCAGGGCAATGACGGCGTTCTCGCCGTCGACGCGCGGTCCGCCCGGCAGAACGTCTTCCTCCGTGCCGGTGCGCGTCATGCCGCCGAAGAGGACGAGCTGCGCCGTCCCCGCGGTGTTCACGAAGGGCTTGTTCGAGCCAATGAGTGCCTCTCCGAACGCCTTCACGACGCGGGTATCGTGCTCGGCGGCCTTCACGAACCCGTCGGGCGTGCCGCCGAAGGCGAGGTCGTGCTTGTACCCGAGGTGGATGACGCCCTCGGCGGCCTCGGCGGCGGCGACCAGCCCGGCGAGATCGTCGAGATCTCCACGAACGACTTCAGCGCCCGCCTTTCTGAGCTTCTCCGCCGACGCCTCGGACCGCGCCAGGCCGGCGACCTTGTGCCCGGCGCCGAGCAACTCGGCGACGACCGCGAAACCGATGTGACCGCTCGCTCCAGTGACGAAAACGCGCATGGGGGCCTCCTGATGACAGAAACTGCAATGGGTGTAGCACGCGATTGCATCATCTGCAATCGCGACGACAGCTACTGAAATTGCTAGGATGAGATGCGATGGCGCGCTGGGAACCGAATGCGAGCGGACGGCTCACCGAAGCGGCGATGGAGCTCTTCGCCGAGCGCGGTTACGGCAAGACCACCGTCGAGGACATCGCTGCGCGCGCGGGCCTCACGGAGCGCACGTTCTTCAACTACTTCACGGACAAGAGGGAGGTGCTCTTCGCGGGCTCGGAGCACTTCGTCAAGCAAGTCGTCGACGCAGTGCGCGCCGTCCCGAAGTCGAGCGCGCCCCTCGACACGGTGATCTGGGCCTACGAGTCGACCAACGACTTCTTCGAGGAGCGCCGCCCGTTCGCGCGCAAGCGCAGCGCGCTTATCGCTGCGCATCCCGAGCTACAAGAGCGCGAGCTCGTCAAGATGATGTCGCTCGCGGCCGCCATGGCCGAGATCCTCAAGGAGCGCGGGACCTCGGCTTCAGCGGCGAGCCTGGCCGCCGAAGCAGGCCTCGCCGTCCTTCGAGTCGGCTTCGAGCAATGGGTGAAGGATACCAAGGACCGGAGCCTGGTCTTCCACTTACGCGCCGCGCGTCGGCAGCTCGAAGCGGTCGTCGACCGAGCGAAGAAGGGGGCTCGGGCGGGGTGAGGTCTCCGAAGGATCATCGTATGCGTCGACGACTCGCTCGCGGCCCCCAGCGCCTTTCGGTCCCTGGCCGCACGGTCCCAGCGGCTGCACGAGGCGATGACAGGGCACGTCGCGCGCGGGAGCATGCCCGGCGCGACCTACGCGGTGAGCCACGGGCGCGACGTCCACGTGGAGGCAGTCGGCGAGCCACGCCTCGGGGGCGGCGCGCCGATGACCCGCGACACGATCTTCCGCATCGCCGAGCGGATCCCCGGTCGAGCTCCACGGAGCCGCAGATGACCCGTCCGGGGTCAGGCGCGAGCTGTGCCAGTCCTGGCCAGGTCCGACACGGCTGTCGCGCTTGCGCGGACGCCCCGCTCGCACGCGAAGGCCGGAATCGGCCTGGCGCGTGCGTGGCCTCTCCCTTGCTTCTGGGCCAGATGAGGGAGACGTCATGAGAAAATCATCGCTCGCAGTTCTCGGGGGCACTGCGCTGCTCGCCGCGTGCTCGTCGTCTTTGGCACCGAGCCTGGGCGGGCCCGCGAAGACTGGCGATCCGGCGGGCGGCGATGCGGGCGGATCCCCCTACCGGGGGAGCGATGGCGGCATCAGCGTCACGTCCGCGCTTCGACCGATCACGTCGTGCAGCGATCTGACGGTCGCGCTCCATGACGACGCGCGCGCCAAGATGGACGCGAGCGTCGACGCGCAGATCAAGACGATCCGCGCGGCGGCGGCGGCCGCGCAAGACGCCGGCGGCGTCTACTTCGGCCCCAACTTTGGGGGCGGAGGTGTCTCGGGCAACCCGGGCGGCGGCTTCGCGGCCGTCGGGGCCGCCGTCGCCGCGCCACCCCAGGCGAACACAGGCGCCACGACCGGCGCCGCGGCGACCGGAACCTCCTCCACGGCGACCCCGGCCCACTCGGAAACGGAGACCCAGGTGAAGGGGGTCGACGAGGCGGACATCGTCAAGACCGACGGGCAGAACATTTACGTGCTTCACGGCAACGCGTTCCTCGTCGCCGCCGCGTGGCCTCCGACGGCCCTCGGGATTTCGTCGTCGCTCACCATCGAGGGAAACCCATCGGAGATGTACGTCGAAGGGACCCAGGCGGTCGTCTTCTCGCAGGTCGATGGAACCGCGATCTACGCCGCGGCCGGCGTCAACCCGAGGCCGACGTACTCCGACCCGTACGTCTACACCGGCGGCGGGGTGGCGCTTGGCGGCGGAGGGGGGTTCGTGGGCGGGCCGAGCCTGCCCGGCGGCGTCTACGTGAACAACCCGCTCACCAAGGTGACCGTGCTCACGCTGACGGGAGCCGCCCCGAGCGTTACCCGTGAGCTCTACTTCGAGGGGAGTTACCTCTCCTCGCGACGCATCGACCAGACCGTGCGCGCGGTGTTGACGGGAGGGGCGCACGGCCCGACGCTCCTGACTTACCCCGAGCAGCCCGTGGTGAAGACGATGACCACGCCCGACGGGACGGTGTGGACGTCGAGCCCCGGTGCGGACGAGTACGTGAACGCCTGGGAGCAAGTGCGGGCCGAGAACAACAGGCGCATCGACGCGACGACGTACACGGACTGGGTGCCGCTCGGCTTCACGAAGGACGGTTCGACGGTGACGGCGGCCCCGACGGCGTGCGACGCGTTCTACGTGCCGCCGGCCGGAACGACGGACTTCGGCGTGACGACGCTCGAGACGTTCGCCCTCGATGCGCCGACCACGCCGCCGCAAGCGACGGCCATCCTCGGCTCGGCCACGACGGTCTACGGCAACGACGAGGCGATGGTGCTCGCCATGCAAGCGTATCAGGACCCGTGGCTAATCCAGAACGCGTACACGAGCAACGCCGCGGGTACGAGCGCCAGCGCGGGCGTCACCCTCGACTTCACCCATCTCCACCTCTTCGACATCAAGACCGACCCGAAGATCGCGCGCTACGTGGCGTCGGGCACCGTACCGGGCGACGTGGCGGATCAGTTCGCCATCGACGAGAAGAGCGGCGCCGTGCGCGTTGCGACGACCGAGCAGCGCACCGGGTACTCCACCAACGGGACCGCGAACGAGGTGAGCCACGTCTACGTGCTGCGCACGGGCAGCAGCGGCCTCGCGATCACCGGCGACGCGGGCGAGATCGCCCCCGGCGAGCAGCTCTATGCGACGCGCTTCGTCGGCGACACGGCGTACATCGTCACGTGGCACGTGACCGACCCGCTCTTCGTCGTGGACGTCTCCGATGCGACCAAGCCGCGCGTGGTCGGGCAGGTCCAGATTCCAGGCTTCAGCACGTACATTCATCCGCTCGACGCCACCCATCTGCTGACGATCGGCCGCGAAACCGACGACACGGGCCACCAGCACGCGGGGAGCTACTGGTACGGGCTCGCGATCCAGGTGTTCGACGTCACGAACCCGCTCGCGCCCTCGCTTCAATACAAATATGTCTACGATGGCGGCGAGTACGCCACCTCCGAGGCGATGGAGGAGCACAAGGCGTTCACGTACTTCGACGACAAGAAGCTCCTTGCCTTCCCGTACGTCCGCGAGAGCTCGTACGGCGGGAACGGGCCGTCGAGCACCCTGGAGGTCTTCCAGGTGGGAGTCGCCGAAGGAATCACGAAGGTGGGCTCGGTCGACCACACCAGCCTCTTGGGTACGTTGCAGAATGGCAACTACGGGTATTGCGGCGGGTACTACGACGGCGCCGTTCGCCGCGGCGTCTTCATCGACAAGTACGTGTACTCGATCTCGTACGGCGGGATCGTGGCCAGCGACGTGACTCAGATGAACCCGCCCGTCAGCACGCTGAAGCTCGCTCCCCCGACGCTCGGATCCGGCCTCTGCGGAGGCTGAACGCGCACGCCCAGCCCGGCGAGACCGCGGTTCGGCTCGCCGACCACCTATTCGGTGTTCGGCCGGGGCGGCGAGGAGCGTCGCGCCGTGCCCGCCGCGATGAGAAGATACTGCGGAATCGACGACTTGTGTCGCATGGGTCCCTCCTGCCCTTCGAGAGTCCTCATCGCTACGCGTGCCGGCGCCATTCGTCAACGACGCAGACCCCGAGTCGCCGAAACGTTTCTGACGCGACTCCCTGGTGGAGCCGACGCGGCCCGTCGAGCCCGAGACGAAGAGCGGCTAGCCGCTAGCGCCGCCCCTCGCCTCCGCGGTCTTCGCGCTATTTCTTCGGCGGCTGGTAGAGCATCAGCCCGGCGAGGACGCAGGTCACGTCCGTCTTCTGCTGCGCGTCGATCCCCTTGGCCATCCACACGCGGCCGGGCCCGAGGACGTCGACGGCAGCCGTGACGCCCTGACCGTCGACGCGATAGCCGGCCGGACCGCCCGCCGACATACCGCCCTCTCGGTCGTAGATGGCCTTCACCTGGTAGGTCGCGTCGTGCGCCTTCATCGAACCCCCGTAGTCGCTGGTCGTCGAGGACGACATGACCACGCTCGCCACCGGCGCGGACTCGTTCCCGCAGGCGCACCCGAGCTTTGCCGTCTTGTTGCTCGTCGTGAGGCCTCCGAGGCTGAAGCCGCCTTCGCTCGCCTCCGACAGGCACTCGCCGTGGAGGCTGTCCGCGCCGCGCTTGAGATCGAAGGAATAGCCCGTCTGCGAGCCGCTGCTAAAGCCGCCGAAGGCGCCGAACTTCGACGTGCTCTTTCCTCCGCGCGAGACGTTCGCCACAGCGAAGTCGCCGATCTTGAAGTCTTCGTTGACGAACATGCCGCTCGCCTGGGAGCGGCCATCAACATGAATTTCCTCCGTCGCAGGCCCGATGTCGGGCGGAACGGCCATGTGAGCTGATCCGCAGCCTACCAACGCAGCGAACCACGCAATCGAGATCGAGCGTTTCATGAAGCCTCCGTGTTTTTGCGCTCTTCTGGGCGCCCACAGGCGAATGTAGGCGAGTCGATACGAGGGAGCGACTATAAGCCGCGCGTAGCGACATCCGGGGCTGTGGTTGGACCCATAGCGCGAGTCCGGTACCGACGCCGCCGGTTACCATGCGCTCCATGAGTGCGCGCCGCTAGCGAGGGCCGTCGATGAATTCGCGAAACCAGAGCTCGAGGATCAAGAGCGTCCAGACGCGGTCGGGGGCGTCGCGCTCGGTGCCCATCGCGTCGATGAGTCGCTCGACTTCGGCTTGATTGAAGAGTCCGCGCTCGCGGGCTCGCTGACCGAGAAGGACGTCGCGCGTGAGGGTCCCGAGGTCTTCCTTCATCCATCTTCGCAAGGGGAGGCCGAACCCGCGCTTGCGCCGCTTCGTGATCGCCGGCGGCACGAGCCCGCGAACCGCTGCCCGCAGCAGGTGCTTGCCCTGCCGTCGCATGAGCATCCGTCGTGGGAGGCGCGCCGCGAATTCGACGACGTCGGTATCCAGGAAAGGACAACGGACCTCGAGGGCGTGCGCCATCGACGCGATATCGACCTTGGCGTTGATGTCGTCGACCAGGTACGTGTGCCAGTCGAGATCGATGAGGCGGCCGAGGCGTGACGCGCGCCGGCTCTCCGACAGCACCCGCTCGAAGCGCTCGAAGACGCGGCTGTTCGACGCTCCGCGCATCGCGGGGCCGAGGAGCAGGTGCTTCTCTTCGGGGGTGAACTGACACATGATGTACGGATAGCGAACGGCTTCGCCGTCCTTCAGGTGGTCTACGAACCCGAGCGCGTGCGGGGCGGCGACCTTCACCACGGCGCGGAGGCCGGCGCGGTAGGCGCCTCGCAGCGGCGCGGGCAAGGCGTCGTGCACGTGCGCGAGCTGCGCGGTCGCGTACCGCGTGTAGCCGGCGAGCGTCTCGTCGCTCCCGTCGCCGGAGAGGGCGACCGTGACGTGCTGGCGCGTCATCTTCGCGAGGTAATATGTCGCGACCGCGGAGCTGTCCGCGAACGGCTCTCCGTGGTGGCGAACGGTCTCGGCGACGACATCGGTCATCGCCGGAGTCACGACCGCCTCGTGGTGATTCGTCTTGAAGCGCGCGGCCACCTGGCGCGCCCATCCGAGCTCGCTGTCGGACGCATGCGGAAAGCCGATCGAGAAGGTCTCGACGGGGCGCGTCGACTGGGTCGCCATGAGCGCGACGATCGTCGAGCTGTCGAGGCCTCCCGAGAGGAACGCGCCCACCGGGACATCGGCGACGAGACGCCGGCGCACGGCCTTCGCGAGGAGCTCCCTCAGTTCGTGCGCCAGCTCGTCTTCGGAACCGGCGAGCTCGGCGCCGCCGGGCTTGCTCCAGTAGCGCCTGATGACGAGGTCCGAGTCGCGGTCGAGCACCGCGAGGTGCGCGGCAGGCAGCTTGAAGATTCCGCGGAAGGCCGTGCGCGGGCTCGGCACGTACTGGAGGGTCAGGTACTCGTCGATCGCTTCGAGGTCCGGTGTGCGCGGAAGATCGGGGAACGCGCGAACGAGCGCGTGCAGCTCCGAGGCGAACGCGAGGCCGCCGCCGGGGAGGGGCCAGTAGAAGAGCGGCTTCTTCCCCGCGCGGTCGCGCGCGAGGAGCAAGCGCCCCTTCTTGGCGTCCCACAACGCGAACGCGAACATGCCCGTGAGCTTGGCGACGCAGTCGGCGCCGTGATCCTCGTACAGGTGGAGAACGACCTCGCTGTCGCTCCGCGATCGAAACACGTGCCCTCGCTCCACGAGGCCGGCCCGGAGCTCGGCGAAGTTGTAGATCTCACCGTTGACGACGACCCCGACGGTCTCGTCTTCATTGAGGAGCGGTTGGGTGCCTTCGGGCGTCAGGTCGATGATCGAGAGACGCCGGTGACCCAGCACCGCGCCGGCGCGGCTCCAGAGGCCAGCGGCGTCGGGCCCGCGGTGCTGGAGCGCGTCGTTCATTCGCCGGACGGCCATCTCGTCGTGGGAGGCGTCATGCGAGGCGTGCGAGACAGTTTGCGAGACGATGCCCGAGATGCCGCACACGGG
The DNA here is from genome assembly GCA_937902985.1 of uncultured Myxococcales bacterium. Classification (GTDB taxonomy): domain Bacteria; phylum Myxococcota_A; class Polyangia; order Polyangiales; family Polyangiaceae; genus Palsa-1150. Next base: position 57,500 of record CALFNG010000208.1, on the reverse strand, counting down.
GGATGGGCCCATGCCTATCACGGGGTCGTCGCGGTCGCCTGGGACGTTGGAGACGTGAGACGCGGCGTGATACGAAGCCGTCTCGTGGCCGTGCGCCGTCGGCCTCCTGCCACGCTCTCTCCTGCCGTGCCCCTGCCGACGCCCGCCGGCGCTCGCCCCGCCCCGCCGCTCGATCCGTATGAGACGCCTCCGCGTGATGCACGTCGTCGTCGGGGGAGACATTGGCGGAGCCGAGCGCGTGGTCGCCGAGCTCGCGACCCGGCCCGAGCCGACCGCCGCCGATCACCAGGTCGCCTTGTTCACGCCCAACCGGGCGCTCGCGGCGTATTTCGTCGACGTGGGCGTCCGGGTTCACGACCGCGGGCCCGTCCGCGAGAACCCGCTCTCGTATCTCTTCCGATCGTTCGGGCCGACCGACGCCCGGTGGCTCTCGAGCCTCCTTGCGCGCGAGTCGATCGACGTCGTGCACACTCACACGTTCGGCTCGCACGTCCTCGGCACACGCGCGGCGCAGCGGGCAGGGAAGCCGCAGCTTCGCACCGAGCACCACGTGATGCACTACTTCGATCCGAGCTGCTCGCCCTTTACGCGCTGGGCGGCGGCCCGTACGGACCGCTTCGTCGCCGTGAGCGACTACGTGCGCGGCGTGGTAGCCAGAACGGCGCCCCGCGTCGCGGAACGCATGACCGTGGTGCGGAACGGGGTCGACACGGCCCACTTCGCGCCCGGCGAGCGGGCTGCGCCTCACGAAGCGCGCGCCGGGGCTCTGCACCTCGGGATCGTCTGTCGCCTGACGGCGTGGAAGCGCGTGCATCTGGCCGTCGAAGCCGCCGCCCTTTCGCGGTGCGAGCTCGTGGTGATCGGTGACGGCGAAGAGCGCGCGCGCCTCGAGGCGATGGCGAAGGAGCGAGGCGCGGCGGTCCGATTCGTGGGCTATCGGCCCGATCCGCGGCCTTTCGTCGCGGCGTGCGACGCCATCTTGAGCACCGCCGAGAGCGAGCCGCTGGGCCTCTCGGTGCTCGAGGCGCTCTCGATGGGTCGGCCTGTCATCGCGTTCGCGGCGGGCGGGGTGCCCGAGATCGTCGAGCACGAGCGCACGGGCTTCCTCGTGCAGGAGGCGACGGCCGCCGCCCTCGCGACGGCGATCGCCCGGGCCCAGGCCGACCCCGCCGCGCTCGGGCGCATGGGCGACAACGGCCGCCGCTTCGCTGTCGAGCAGTGCAGCATCGAACGCATGTGCGAGGGCTACGCGGCCGCGTACGCCGACACGAACGCGAACGCGAACGCGACCGCGAAAGTCGGCGCTTCGTGACGGCGGCGACCCCCGGCATGGCGCGAACCGCGCTGCTTCTCTTGCCGCTCCAGGCGATCTTCCGCGGCGGCGAGGCGCTCTTGCCGCTCTTTCTGGCCGCCTGGTTCGGCCGAAACGAAGAGACCGATCTCTACTACCTCCTGGCCGCTTACTTCGTATTCGCAGGGGCGCTCATCGCCGGGGCGTTCCAGGACTCGGCGGTCATCCCGGTTCTCATCGAAGTCGAGTCGACCGCCCCGGCAGAGTTTCCCGGAATCGCCGGCGCGCTCCTCGGACACACGCTCGCCATCGGGGGTGCCGCAGCCGCCGCGATGGGGTCGATCGCGGTGCTCGTCGCGCTCGTCGCGCTCCATCCTCGCGGGCCGGCCCTCGAGATCGTCGGCGTCATGTCGGCCGGCGTCGTCGCCTCCGCCGTGCGGGCGTTCTACGTCGGCCTCTTCAACGCGCGGGGTCTCTTTCATGCTCACCCCGTAGGCAGTGGCCTCGGTATGGGCGTCACCTGGTCCATTCTCTATGCCGGTCGCCAGATGGGGATCCGGATCGTGCCCATCGGTCTGCTCGCCGGCGAGCTAGTCGCTGTCCTCGTCCTCTCCGTCCTCGCGCGACGGGCGCTCGAGCTCCGGATCGTACCGAACCTCGCGCGGCCCGAGCCGGTCCGACGCATCTTCTCGCTCGTTCGCCTCGAGGTCGCTGGCTCGCTAATCACGCGGGTCAATCCGGTCATCGATCAGCTCATGGCGGGCCTCGCCGGCGTCCTCGGAGGCGGGACGCTCCTGCGCTATGCGGGCGACGTGGCGTCGCTTCCGACGTCGATCCTCCAGGCCACGCTCTTTCCGGTCCTGCTCACTCGCCTCGCGTGCGAGGCGACGCGACCGGAGGAGTTCGCGGCCACGACCCGCCGCACGCTGGCCGCGGTCGTGGGGCTCCTCGCGGGGTTCTCGGCGCTCCTCGTCGTGTTCCGTCGGCCGCTCTGCGCGCTCCTCTTCCTTCATGGCGCGATGGACTCCGCCGGCGTCGCGCGCATCGCCGCGATCCTTCCCTGGGCCCTCATCGGGGCCGCGCCCTTCGGTGCGCTCCTCGTGCTCGCCCGGGCGCACGTCGCCCTGCAAAATAGCCGCATCATGCCCGGCATGGGCGTGCTCAACAGCGCGTGCAATGCGGCGTTCAACCTCGCCTTCGTGGGGTTCCTCGGGCTCTCGGGGATCGCGCTGTCTACGTCGATGACGTACGTGGTCGTGGCGCTCGTCTTCTGGATCCGCCTGCCGAAGGCCCGGCATGCTTGAGCGCCCGCGGGCCGCTGCTGCCGCGGCGTGGAGGGCTCTGCTCGCGCCCGAGCGCGCGGTGCTCGCCGCCTTCGCGGTCGCGATTGGGGTCGGGTTCACCTGGGGACTGCCGAACTCGAACACCTGGGCCGTCGACGCCATCTCGCCGCGCTCGTGCGGTCTCGGCGCGATCGTCGAGACGTACTGGCCGGGTCACTTTCACACGTACCCGCCGCTCCACATGGCCTGGCTCACGATGCTGTCTCTCCCGTGGATCGGGCTGGCCGTGCTTCGCGCAGGGGCGGGCCTCGACGCCCTGGGCGACGAGCTGATCAAGCCGCTCTACATGACGGGCATCGAGGTGAGCGCTCGCGCGCTCGCGGCCGCGATGGCCCTCGGCATCGTGTGGAACACGATTCGATGGTGGACGCGCATGCAGGGCCGCGTGGCCGGCGTGGGGGCGGGGATCGTGACCGCGAGCAACGCGACGCTCGTGTACTACGCGCACACGGGCAACCTCGAGGTCCCGTACCTCTTCTGGGCCACGTGGGCCCTAGTCGAGATGGATCGGGTCCTGTGTGGCGAGCCGCGGGAGCGTCAGGCGCTGCTCTTCTCCGTGGCCGCCGTACTCTCGAAGGATCAGTCGGCCGCGGCCCTGCTTCTGCCGCTCCCGTTCGCCCTCGTCATCGTCCCGTGGGTGTCGCGGCGCGCGTCGACGCTCCGGCGCGGTCTGCTCGGCTCCGCCGTCCTCGGGGCGCTCGTCTACGGCGTAGTCTCCGGCGCGCTCGTCAATCCGTCGGGCTTCCGGCGGCGCGTCGCGTTCCTCCTCGGCCCCGCGAGCCAGACCTGGGCGGGGTATCCGCCGGGTCTCCACGGCGCCGCGCTGCTCCTGGGCCATGCCGCGCAGGCCATTCCGCACTTCACTTCGTGGCCGATCGCCTTCGCTGCGCTCGGCGGTATCGCCATCGTGAGCGCGTCGACCCGCGGCGTCGAGCGTGCGCGGTCCCTCTTGCCACTTCTCGCCGCCACGTCGTTCACTCTGCTCTTCACGCTCAACGCGCGCCGGAGCGAAGACCGCTTCCTCTTGCCCCAGGCTCTGTTCGTCTTCCCGTACGCCGCGGTCGTCGTCGCGCGCGCGTGGTCTGCGTGGCCGCGCGCGAGGCTCTGGATCGGCGCGGGCGCGGCGGCGTGCGCGGTCCCAGCGCTCGTCGGCGTGGCCTCGGTCGACGGAACTCTGGTCGCCGACTCGCGCTACGAGGCCGAGCGTTTCCTCACTCGCCTGCGGTCGACCACGCGCGTCGAGATCTACGGTACCGGGTTCTTCCTCCCGCGCATGCCGTCCACCCTGCGGGTCGAGCGACCGGGCGTCGAGCCTCTTGCCGAGCGCCAGCGAATCCCGGGGGTGACCGAGATCGTCGATCCCGAGATGGATCCACGGTCGCGCGCCCCCGACGTGATCGTGCTCGCCACGGTGCTGAGCCTCGAGGTCGTCACGTTCCCACCGCCGCCTCCGGACGCCAGGCCCTACGGCAGCACCGCGTACCACAACGACCAGTCGCACCGCCTCTTTCGCGGCCTGTACGACGGCTCGCTCGGCTACGCGCGCACGTTCGTCGCTCGCTGCGCGCTGCCGTGGCCCCTCGAATGCCGCGACGTCCACGACGCCACCGCCCGCGACATCTGGATCTACACAAAGACCCCGTGACCGCGCGGCAGTCTCGTGAGAGGCGTCAGCGGCCGGTGCGGAGGATGCCCCAGACGTGCACGAGGCGGAGGGGAAGGCCCGTGCCGTCGACGACGCCCATCGACCGGAGGTCGGCGACGATCTCGTGCATCGAGCGCCCGGTGGCGTGCATGTGACGGACGAGCGCGACGACGCGCGGCTCCCGTCCGTCGACGATGATGCGCATGTACGATCAGGCCTCGAGCAAGGCGTGCAGCGTCCGGGAGGCTTCGTCCCACCCACGCACGACGCGGTGGGCCGACGTGAAATGCTCGACCCCGGCGGCCGGATCCGGAAGGGCCACGACGCGCATTCCGGCGGCCAGCGCGGCCTCGACGCCGGCGAGCGAGTCCTCGAAGACGAGGCAACGAGCGGGCTCGACCCCGAGCTCGCTGGCCGCCACGAGGAAGATGTCGGGCGAGGGCTTCTTGGACGCGACGCGTGGGTCGTCGCCGCAGACGACCGCGTCGAACCGATCGAACCACCGGTGGGGTCGGACCTTCAACTCGTAAAAGTCGCGATCGCTGCTCGTCGCGACTGCGATCCGTATGCCCATGTCCTTGAGCTGCCCGACGAAAGCTTCCGCCCCGTTCATGGCCCGGCAGTCCGCGAAGAGGCCTGGGAGGATCGCGTTGCGCTCGGCCAGGAACGCGTCGGTCGTCAGGGGTACGTCGAGGCGATCGAGAATGATTCGCGCGCTCACGTGGGCGTCGCGGCCCATGGCGTCTCGCTTGATGGCCCAGGTGAAGGTCTTGCCGAACCGCCCGACGACGGCCTGCGTCGCCTGGGTGTAGAGGCGCTCGGTGTCGAGCAAGACGCCGTCGAGGTCGAAGAGGACGCTGGTCCTCGAGGGCAGGCCGCTCGGCATGACGTGTAGGTAGCGTGGTTCCGCTCCCGCGCGTGCACGATTGGTAAATGGATCCGGGACGTCGGATGGCGAGCGCCCCTCATGCACGACGGGTGCGCCGCGACGCTCGCCGATCGCTTCGGCACCTGCGCGACGGTGCTTCACGGCAACATCGCGCCGCTCTCGAGCGCCGACATCGCCAACCTGACGGCCTACCTCGAGACGCTCTAAGCGCGAATGCTGCCGGCGAGGTGTGCGGCCAGGTACGCTTTCCCGAAGACCCTCGGCGCGTGCTCGAAGGTATCGAGCACCACCGTGGAGAGACCGCGGTCGAACGCCGCTTCGGCCAGCGCCGCCGCCGCCGCCTTGTGGCCGCCGCCAACCGGGGAGTGCACGATCACGAGATCGGGTCGCATGGATGACCGAAAGAGCAAACTGTGGGCCCGATGCGATAACGCGCACTTGGCGCAGCTTCGCGTGCGAACGTTCACGCCGCGTTCGCGCCCAAGCTCCGCGCGAGGTTCGCGTTCAGCGCGGCCATTTGCGGGAACAGCTCCGCGGCGTGCCTTGTTCCAGGTTCGAGATGGGTTCCCGGCGTTCTCGCGACGACTTCGGAGCCGACCGCGTTGCGCGCGAGCGCCTTCGTCCGTAAGGAGTGCTGTGGACCTGAATCTCGACGGCAACTCCCTGGTCCTGTCGCTCGTCATCGGCTGCGTCGGCTTCGTCTGCTTCGCCTACGGCAAGCGGCAGCGGCGGTTCCCGCAGATGCTCGCAGGAGTCATTCTGTCGGTTTATCCGTACTTCGTCTCCAATCTCATCGTGATGGCGGCGATCGCCGTGGCCATCTTGGCGCTGCTCGGCGTCGCCATTCGCCTCGGCGTGTAGCCGCGCGAAGTCACTTCAGGTTCGTAGTGTCGATCGGAGCGCAGTTCTTCCGCCCCGATTGCACGCAGTCTTGAAGGTTCGAGTCGTTGCGGAGCGCGAACATCACGAAGAGCCCGCCGCCCACGAGCAAGACGAGCACGAGCACCGGAAACCACCCGAAGGGCGATGCCCGGTTGTCGTCTTCGTTCGGATCGTTCTCGTGGGTCACTGCGAAGTGGGGCGAATGGTTTCGACGTTCCGGTTCACGTAGAACACCGAGACCATCATCGTACCCCCCGGCGGGCAGCGCCGGCACGAGCGGCACGCTCTGGGGATCGAGAGCCACGGAAGCGGGCGCATCCCTCGGTATTCGATGAGAAGCGCGCGATCGTCAGACGGGCAGCCGAAAATTGGACGTATGGACGCCGTAACGGTTAAGCCGTCGTCATGATCGTCGCCTTCGCAGGACAAAAAGGGGGAGTTGGCAAGAGCACGACCGCCGTATGCCTCGCGGTCGCTGCGCTCGAGGCCGGCTCGCGCGTGCTTCTCGTCGACGCCGACCCGCAAGGGACCGTGCGCACGTGGGGAGAGGTCGCGGCGGAGCGCAAACGACCGGCGCCGACCGTCATCGCCATGGGCGCGTCGATGCACAAATCTGGTCAGCTCGCGGATCTCGCCGCCGGGTTCGACATGACCTTCATCGACTGCCCGCCGCGACACGGCGAGGTGCAGCGCTCGGCGCTCATGGTCGCCGACGTCGTCGTCTTGCCGTGCGGCGCTTCGGCCGCCGATGCCTGGGCCCTCGCGACGTCGCTCGAGGTGGTTCGCGAGGCCCGCACGATGCGCGAGGAACTGCAGGCGTGCGTCCTGATCACGCGAAAGCAGGGGCGCACGGCGCTCGGCAAGAGCGCGCGCAAGATGCTCGAATCGACCGGGCTGCCCGTCCTCCAGACCGAGCTCGGCTCTCGCGTCGCCTACCAGGAGTCGCTGGCGGCGGGGCAGGGCATCACCACGTTTGCGTCGCGCGACCCAGGGGCGCGCGAGATCCTCGACCTTCTCGACGAACTAGGGAGACTGTTCCATGGGCAAGAAGCAAGTGGCCGTTTCGTTGCGCAAGCCGCCGCCCGCTGATCCGGACGCGTTCGTGGCCGGTGGCGACGACGCGCGTTCCTCCGCTGCCTCCGAGCAGCGCGCGGCCGAAGGGCCGAACGTCGTGACCCGGGTGGGCGAACGACGCGAGCTCACCGTGTACCTCCCTGTCGCCCTCGCGCGTCAGCTCTCCGTGCGCTGCGTCGAGCTCGATCGCGACGTGAGCAGCCTCGTCGCCGAGTCTCTCACCAAGACCCTCGCCATCGAAGACGCGTCGCCCGAAGCGCCCGCGCTGCCCGGCCCGACGCCCGCAGCGAACCTGTTCGACCGCCTCTCGCGCGCCCGCGAGCTCGTCACGCATTTCCGAGCCCGCCTCCCGCTTGGCCTCGGCCTCGCCTAGAGCAAGCGTCGGCGTCGTGGAACGAGCCACGCTTGTCCAGGAACCAAGTGTGCTTGTCTCAGGAACCAGGTGCGCTGTCCCAGGAAAAACCCCCAGATGGCGGTCCTGGAGCGCAGCGCACGGTCCCTGCATCAGTCGGCCGAGTGGGTCGCTCCGTCGTCGACGAGGTGGAACTCGACGCGGCGGTTGTTGCGCCGGCCTTCGTCGGTCGTGTTGTCGTCGATGGGTTTGTCGGGACCGAAGCCTTCCGCCGTCAGGCGCGCAGCGTCGATGCCGTGCTTGACCAGCCATTTCATGACCGACTCGGCGCGGTGCTGGCTCAGCGTGCGGTTCATCGCCGCGGCGCCGACGTTGTCGGTGTGACCCTCTACGCGCAGCTTCGCGATCTCCGAGTGGGCCGTCAGGATCTTCTGCACGGCGTCGAGGACGTCCTGGCTGTCTTTGCCCGGAACGATCGCGGCGCTGCCGGTCGCGAACTTCACTTGATCGCGGATCTTGATCTGACCCGCGGCAATGTAAGCCTGCGGGCAGCCGTTCTTCTTCGGGTCGGCGTTCGTCGGGCCGGCCACGTCGGGGCAGGCGTCGGCGTCGTTCGCGATCCCGTCCTTGTCGCGATCGGGGTCGGGGCAGCCGTTGGTCTTGGGGTCGTCCGTTTTCAGGCCCGGGGTGTCGGGGCAGGCGTCGACGTCGTCGACGATGCCGTCCTTGTCGCGGTCGGACGGGCAGCCGTTGGTCTTGGGGTCGTCGGTCTTGACGCCCACGACGTCGGGGCAAGCGTCTTCGTCGTCGATGATTCCGTCTTTGTCGCGATCGGGCGGGCAGCCGTTGGTCTTGGGGTCATCGGTCTTGATGCCCGCGACGTCGGGGCAAGCGTCGTTGTCGTCGATGATCCCGTCCTTGTCGCGGTCCGACGGCGGCTCGGGCGCCGGCTCGGGCGGCTTCACTTCTTCGTAGGCGGGCGCCCACTCGAGCGAGGCCATCCATCGGACGACGGGCGACCCGAAGCCGCGTGTCAGACCGGGCCCGACGGCGCCGCCGAGCCGGAAGTCGCGAGCAAAGGTGAGGTGCGCTCCGAGCACGCCGTCGAGCGGTGTGGATCGGGTCGCGAAGACCGCGTCGCCGTTGCTGATGATCGTGGCGCCGTAGACTTCGGGGCCGATCACCAGGGCGTGGTCGAAGAAGCGAAGACCGGCCGCCGCGCCGAAGAGCAGCTGCGAGCCGATCGGGCTGCCACCGAGCGAGGCGTCGAGGTTTCGGTACTCGACGCCGGCCCGTGCCGCGTAGGTGAAGATGTCGAGGTCGCCCGCGATCTCGAGGCGACCGTCGAGTCGAACCGCGCCGTCACCGGTGTAGTTGTCGCGCTGCCCGGTCGGAATGAAGAAGCGCGCTCCGAGGGCGAGCGTGAAGGGTTCGCCGTACGTGCCGACGAGGCGCAGGTCGGCGCCGAGCCGGAGGTCTCCGATCGAAGGCGTGGCGGGCGGCGCGAAGGTCACGCCGTCGACCACGCCCGCGTGCCCGTCTTGAAAGACCGCGATGGGCAGGTTGAACCCGACCCGGAGCCGGTCCCCGAGTACGAGGCTGGCGCCCGCGTGCGCGAAGATCTGGTTCCTGACGATGCTCCGCTCCACGGTCCCGTCGGGCGCGTAGACGACCAGCGGCCGATACGCGCCGTCCATGACGACGCCGACCGCCGGCCGCAGGCTGCCTCGCAGGTCGAGCGACTCGACCGAGAACCAATCGCTGCCCCGCTCCGAAGGCTCGAACTGATCGACCGCGAACCCTTGCGCTTGCGCGTGCGCTTCCCGGGCGAGGCTCGTGCAGGCCGCACACGCCAACGCCGCCGAAAGCCAGCGCGCCGTCTTTAATCGCATGATCACTCCGTTTATCGATTACGTCGTTTGCGCCCGAACGCTGCGCCCAACGCAATGGCCAACATCAAGAGAGGTCCGCCGCTGGACTCCGACGACCTCGACCACGACACCGTGCACGAGATTCCCCCGCCCTCGAGTTCGCCCGACACGCCCGCTCCGCTGTTCTGACCGCCCCGAGACGCGTCTCGAGCTCCCGTCGTTGCGTCGTCGCCACCGCTCGCGTCGTCGCCGGCGTCGTCACCCGTGCTCGCGTCGGACTGGGCGTCGGCGCCCGAGTCCGTGCTCGTGCTCGAGTCGCCGGCATCCAGCTTCCCGGCCGCGCCCGCATCCGTCCCGGCGTCCGCGCCTCCATCCGACGTCAGGCCCGCGCCGGCGTCCACGCCCGAGTCGAGTCCGGCGTCGCCGGCGTCGGGAGCTCCGCCGGCATCGACGCCGGCATCCAGCTCGGCGATGCAGACCCCGGTCGGTCCGCAAACCGGCGTGAGCCCCGCGCAAGCCGAGGCGTTTGCCGCGGTGCACGCGACGCACGTGTTCGACGTGGAATTGCATAGACCGCTGACGCACACGAGCGTGGCCGCCCCCGTCGAGCAGGTCGCATTCAGCGTCGGGTTCGTGTGCGGAGGATCGCTGGGAAGCAGAGCGCCATTCGGGAGCTGCGCCGTGCACGCATGCGTCGATTCGTTGCACCAGCGCTTGGTCTGGCAATCGGCGTCTTCGTTGCAGCCGCCCAGAGGTTCGCATGTGCCGAGCAGACTGCACGCACCCGACCGGCACTCGGTGGCCGTGCCCGCGGTGCACCCGGGGTCGCCTGTGGCGATGCCGCATTCGTTGTCCACGGGGTCGCAGACCGCGCTGGCGCAGACGAGCGTGCCGGCCGCCGTCGTGCACACGCCGGTCAAGGTCGGGTTCGTGTGGGTGGCGTCCGTCGGGATCGGCGAGCCGTTCGCCAGCTTCGCGGTGCAGACGTGCGTCGATTCGTTGCACCACAGGCCGCCGGCGCAGTCGCCGTCGACATTGCACCCGCCGGCCGGCTCGCAGGTCAGGTTGACGCTGCAAGAGCCCGACTGACAGACCGTGCTCCCTGTCGCGGCGGCGACGCACGGGCCGTCGCCGTTGGCGAGGCCGCACTCGCTGTTCTTCGTGTCGCAGAGGCCGGAGACGCAGACGGCGGTCCCGACCGCCGCGGAACAGGTCGCGTCGAGAACGGGCGCGTGGCCGGGGATCGTCGGGATGGCCGTGCCGTTCGGGAGCTTGGCCGTGCAGGCGCCCGACTGCGTATTGCAGAATTGACCGGCGGCGCACACCGCGTCGGCCGTGCAGTTCGCCGCCGCCGTGAGCGACACCACCTGGAGGCCTGTCGGCCCTCCGCCGCTGTTGCTGACGACGAACGCGAGCGTATTCGTCCCGGCGACGAACCCGCTGCCTGCCGGGACGGTGAAGGCGGCCGTCGCCTGCCAGGCAGGAACGGCATACGTCGCGACGAGGTGGGTTCCGTTCAAGACGAGGGTACAGGAGTCGTCGCACGCCCATGTGCCACTGAGGGTCGCGGTCGCGGCGTCGGCGCCCGTCAGCGAGAAGGTGGTCGTGTAGGTGTACGTGAAGAGCGCCGAGCCGTTCCCGTCGGCCGCGGCGCCGATCCACTTCGAGTTGGCTGTGTTCGCCGTCCACCCCGCCGCGAGAGGGACCACGGGCGCGTTCGGGCCCCGCCGCGTGGGATCCAGCGAAGAGAGCACGTAATGAGGGTCGTTGCCGTTCGCGAGCGGCCCGCCCGTGGCGTCGACGCCGGTAGAAAAGAGGCCCGCGATGGCGACCGCGCTCGACGTCGATCCCGTGGACTCGGCGTCGGCGGGTACCGACCCACAAGCCAGGAGCGGGCCGAGCGCGAGGGTGCACCCCACATACATCGTCCACACGACGAAGGGCCTGCTAAACCGAAATCGCGAACGGTGAAACCGGCGATTCGAAGTCAACATGACCACGAAGCGTAACGGACCGCGGCAATTCGAATCCACCGAAACCGCCATGCGTGTCGCTCATTTGTGGGAGGCGGTGATCGCGACGAGCTCGGTTCTCTGCCTCCTCGTGAAGCGTCAGCCTTCGGCCCGCCGCCCCGGGCGGATCGTGGCGAACCGATCGTTGCCGAGAATTCGGGGATTGCGCCCAATCCGGTATTCCGCCGGCGCTCAGTCGAGTCATCCGGATGAACGCGAAGGAAAGCAGCGGCCGGCGCACCCACCTACCCGCGACGCGTTCGCGCCGAGCCCCGTCTTCGAAGGGCTACGCATGACCCACGCGGATCGGGTACGCACAATTTGAAGCACCGCGTTGGGGGGGGCGCGATCGGCCGGCGACCGTATCCAAGGACTGGCTCGCGCGTATCTCTCTCCGTGCAATATCCGGCGGCCACGCTGCCGTTCGGCGGCCCGATTCCGTGGGACCGATCAACGGCAGAAGAGCCGGGGGCCATCCTCCCGACTTTCCCGTACGCTCGGGCGACCCCGATGGGCGAACGCGGCGACAGGGCGATGTTTCCGGAGGCGCCCCCGACGGCGCTTGGAACGTCGCAAGCTGGCGCGCAAGGCGCCCCCGAAGAGGGGACCCCCGTCGACGCCGTCATGGACCGCTTCGCGCGCGGAGACGACTCGGCCCTCGCCGAGCTGTACCGTCTCGGCGCGCCTCGCGTTCGGGCGTTCCTCGCGCGCTTGTGCTCCGACCTCGCCCTCTCCGACGACCTGACGCAAGACGCCTTTCTCCGCATCCACGCCGCGCGCGGAAAGTTCGCCGCGGGCGCGCCTGCCCTGCCGTGGATGTTCGCGATCGCACGCAACTCGTACCGCGACTTTCTCCGTCGTCAGCAGGTGCGCCGTGAGCACCGGAACACGACGGCGATGCTCGCGTCGCCGCAGCGACTCGATCGGCCCGAGAGCGGCGGCGACCGTGCGCTCATCGCGCGCCAGATGCTGGGGATCGTGCAGCACGCGCTCATGAGTCTCCCGGTCCGGCAGCGCGAGGCGTTCGTCTTGATGCGCTTCGAAGGCCTGAGCCTCGCCGAGGCCGCGCACGTGCTGGGAGCGACCGAGGCCGCCGTGAAGATCCTCGTGCACCGCGCTTACGTCGTCGTCCGGGCGGCGCTCGACAAACAGAACCAGGCAGACGCGCTCGCCGGCAAGCCGGGTGCGCGATGAGCGACTTCGATCTCGAGCGCCTCGACGACGTGCCCGATCCACTCTCCGGCATCGACACGAGACCGCTGCCGCCGCTCCGCGCCGTGACCGCGCCGTCGCCCACCCGCTCACAGGTGGCCAGCGTGCGCGCGATCGCCCTCGTCGGCGCGTTACTCTACGAGCTCGCCTGGCTCACGATCATGAGCAAGCGCGACGACCTGCACACGCTGGGGGCCATGACGCTGTTCATCGAGGTCGCAATCCCGGTTGGCGCCGCGATCCTGGCGCTCGTCGCGGCCGCCGCGCCCGGTGAGCGCGGCCTCGGCGAGCCGAAGGCCCGACTGGCGACCCTCGCGCTCCTCTCGCCGGCGCTCTTCGTGCTCGCGACCCTCCTCGTGGCCTCGGTCGCGCCGGTCGGCGAAGACGACACGCTCTCCTTCTGGTTCCACTGCTTTCGCTGTTTCGCGTGGACGAGCCTCTACACCGCGGGCCCGCTGGTGTTCGCCGGCTGGGCGTTCCGGCGCTCGTTCGTGGTCGCGCCTGCGTGGCGAACCGCCGCTCTCGCGATGGCTTGCGCCGCTTCTGGAGCCGCGACGATGAGCTTCGTGTGCTCCGTCGGCAACCCGGCCCACGTGCTCATCGGCCACGGCGGAACGATGTTCGTCGCGGCTCTGGTCGGCGCCGCGCTCGGCCGACGTTTCGGCCAGGTCTGAACGTCACGGCGAAGTTATGGCTGCACTGGGCGTACTCCGTCCGCTCAAGTGCGCCCGAGCCGACCATGGGACTTCGACCGCCGGCGGCGAGAGCCTGCGTGTCTACCGGCACGTCCCACGACGCCCACGACGCCCATGCGCAACGTTGTGGCAAGCGGCGGCGAAGCCGGCGTATGCTCGGCTCCCTTTGCGCGGCTCGGACCGCTTTCGGAGGAGAGTCAATGCGTGCATCCGCGGCAATCATGGTTCTGGTGACTGCGCCCCTCGTCGTCCTGGCGTGTGGTCCCAATGACAGCACCACGCCTCCGGCCGCGGCGCCGACGGCGACCTACGCCGCTTACCCGCCCGGCTACCCGCCGCCGGGGACGCCCGGATACCCGACGGCCTATCCGCCCGGATACGCGACGGCAGCGCCGCAGTACGCGCCGGCGCCGGCGCCGGCGCCCGCGTACCCCACGCCTTATCCGGCTCCCGCTCCGGCCCCGGTCTATACCGCGCAGCCGGCGCCGACGTACGCGCCGGCTCCCGCGCCCGCGCCTGCTCCTGCCACCACGGGAACCATGGCGACCCCTGGGCTCCTCGCACTGCCGTGTTCGTCGGACACGGCCTGCGGCCTGCACCACTGCAACACGCAGTATAGCAAATGCGCATTCCCTTGCCAGACGGCCGCCGATTGCGTCGGCTCCAATCAGTGCGTGATGGGCGTCTGCGTCCCGGGCATGTGAGCCCGGTTTTCCGAACTGGACGACGAAGGAGAACACGATGACTTCGAATCGATGGCGCCGTTCGGCGATGACCCCGGCGCTCGTGATCGGTCTGGCCACTCTGGCGAGCGTACCGCTCGGCGCGTGCGCGCCCGAGAACGCGAACCCACCGGTCGCTCCGCCGCCTGGCCCGCCGCCGCCCGCTCCGCCGGCGACCGTCGCTCCGATGGCGAGCGTGGCGCCCGCGCCGACCGTAGCGCCCGAGCCTCCCGCGCCGCCGAACCCGACCGGCGCCGAGGTCACCGAGGGCCAAGAGCACCGCGAGCACCATCATGGCGGGGTGTTCGGGCTCATCGTCATGAGCCTGAAAGATCTCGATCTCACGGCCGACCAGAAGGAAAAGGTCGAAAAGATCCGAGCCGATCTCGTGACCAAGGCCGAGCCGGCGAAGGCGGCCGGAAAGGACCTCGCGAACACGCTTGCCGACGGCGTCGCCGCGGGTAAGGTCGATCGCGCCAAGACCGACGCGGCGATCGCCAAGCTCTTCGCCCAGGTGCAGGCGACGCACGACGCGTCGCTCACGTCCCTCAACGATCTGCACGCGGCGCTCACGCCCGCGCAGCGCGCGAAGCTCGTCGACGAGGTGCAGGGCCACTGGGAAAAGTGGAAAGAAGCCCACGGCAAAGACGAGGCCGACGACAAGCAGCACCACGACGGCTTCATGCTCGGCCTCGTGCGCGAGCTCGGTCTCTCGCAAGACCAGGCCGACAAGATCAAGGCCGCCTTCAAGGACAAGATGAAGGCCACGCCGCAGGACCACGCGCACAAGGAAGTGCAGGACCACCTGACGGCGTTCGCAACGGCCTTCAAGGCCGACGCGTTCGACGCCAAGAAGCTCGCCGGAGCCAAGGCCGCTGCCGGCCACATGGCAAAGTGGGGCGCCACGCGTCGCGCCCGCTTCCTCGAGGCCGCCGCGCCGATCCTCACGCCCGATCAGCGCACGAAGCTCGCCGCGACGATCCGCGATCACGCCGACAAGCCCACGCCGGGATGACGTCCCCCTGCATGGCGTGGGGTCACCGATCCCACGTCGGAGCGTCGAGCGCTTTCCTCAGGGAACGTCTGCGGGTCTCGACCTTCCTCAGTGCCGTGCCCGTTCGTATTGCTTCGGCCAGCGGGCTTCGGCGTTGAGCACTTTGGCGGCGTGAAGGGGCCAGTAGGGGTCGCGCAGCATCTCGCGCGCGAGCATCACCGCGTCGGCCTGTTCGCTCGCGACGATCACCTCGGCCTGCTCGGGCTCGGTGATCATGCCGACCGCCACCGTCGGGATGCTGGCTTCACGCCGGATTCTCTCCGCGAAGGGGACTTGATAGCCGGCGCCGACCGGGACGCGCACCCCGGGCACGAGGCCGCCGCTCGAGCAGTCGACGACATCGATCCCGACCTCGCGCAGCGCTTGGGCGAAGCGAACGCTCTGGTCGACGTCCCACCCGCCGTCGGCCCAGTCGGTCGCCGAGATGCGGATGAACACAGGCCACTTCGCCGGCCATGCTTCGCGGACGGCGCTCGCGACGCGAAGCGGCAAGCGCGCGCGGTTGTCGAAGCTCCCGCCGTAGTCGTCGGTTCGGTGATTCGACAGGGGCGAGAGGAACTCGTGGAGCAAGTAGCCGTGCGCGTTGTGGATCTCGATCAGCTCGAACCCCGCGTCGAGGGCGCGCAAGGCCGCCGCGCGAAAATCGGCAACGACGCGGTCGAGGTCGCCGGGCGTCATCGCCTGCGGCACGGCGTACTCGGCCGAGTACGCGACGGCGCTGGGGGCGAGCGGAGTCCAGCCTCCCTCTTTCACGGCCCCCTGGCCAGCCCACGGCGCCTCCGTCGACGCCTTCCGCCCCGCGTGCGCGAGCTGCATCCCCGGCACGGCTCCCTGCCCCTTGATGAAGGCCGCGATGTCCCGTAGCGGCGCGATCTGCGCGTCGTGCCAGAGGCCGAGATCGACGGGCGAGATGCGTCCCTCGGAGGAGACCGCCGTGGCCTCCGTCATCACGAGCCCTGCGCCCCCGACCGCGCGCGAGCCCAGGTGAACGAGGTGCCAGCGCGTCGCGAGCCCGTCGACGCACGAGTACTGGCACATCGGCGAGACGAAGATGCGGTTCGGGATGGTCAGCTCCCGGAGCGTGAATGGCGAAAACAATTTGCTCAACAGACGGCCTCTTTCTCGATTGGCCCATTCCCGCTTGTTCCGGCGCCCGAGCGCACGGTAGCACTGGAGCCTCGAAGATCGCGGATGAGGGCCCGAGCGTACTCAAGGCCCTGCTGCCGTCGCACATGACCACCAGCGAAAAGGTCGGGCGCGCCATGCTCGTGGTCGCCAAGCGTGGGGCGCCTACGGCCGTGCTCGAGAACCGGGACATCAACGCGCTCGGGTGACGCCCGTGCACGCGAGCCGCCGAAGCCGATCGGAGTATCGCCCGGGACGGTTCGGTGCTTAATGGCACGCCGCGATGCCGGCGGGTGATGACCATCTGATCTTCCGGCCTCTCGACGTCGACCTGAGGCGTTCGCCTCTGCGCCGCTCGCTCGACGCGCCGACCCGCGTGCTCGGCGCGTTCAACCCCGGCCTCACACGGCTTCCGAGCGGGCATCTCTTGCTCATGGTCCGCGTCGCCGAGGCGCTCGTGGAGCCCGTGGTCGACGGGTACGCTCGCGCGATCCGGTGGACGCCCGAGGGCTACGTGCTCGATCGCCACACGCGCGCATCCGTCGACATGACCGACCCGCGCCAGTTCTCGCGCACCGTCGGGACGACGCGGCTGCTCGGCCTCACGTCGATCTCATGGCTGCTCCCGGTGGAGCTCTCGGCCGACGGACGCGAGGTCGTTGCCGTGCACTACGAGCGGGCGATCGAACCGGCGGCATCGTATCAGGAATACGGCGTCGAGGACGCGCGGACCAGCAAGGTCGACGGCACCTGGTACATGACGACCTGCTCGGTCAGCGCCGAGCGTCACTGCACGACCTTGCACGTCTCCGAAAACGGGCTCGACTACGAGCTCAAGGGCATCGTCCTCGACCATCAGAACAAGGACATGGTCGTCTTCGAGGGAAAGGTCGACGGCAAGTTCGTCGCGCTCACGCGGCCCCTCGGGGAAGTGTATTTCCTCTATCCCGAGGCCAGCCCTTACGCCGGAGGCCCGTCGATTCATCTTGCCGCCTCGCCCGACGCCCTTCACTGGAAGCCCTTCGACCAGCCCGGCATCCGCGCCCGCAAAGGGTCGACGTCGAGCATGAAGGTGGGCGCCGGCAGCCCTCCGATTCGCACCGACCGCGGCTGGCTCGTCGTCTATCACGGGGTCGAGCCGCGGGAGACCGTCGGCGTCTATCGCAGCTTCTGGGCGCTCCTCGATCTCGACGATCCGAGCCGGATCCTCCGTATCGAAGACGAGCGGCCGCTGCTCGAGGCGAATCCGTCGCTCACCGAGCCTCTCGCCGCTCAGAGGTACCTCCCCACGCCCGTTGTCTTCACGACCGGGATCGTCGACGCGGGCGACCACTACATCGTCGCTTCGGGCGAGGGAGACCTCGCGTGCCGCATCACCGCCGTGCCCAAGGAGAGGTTCTCGTGAGCGGGGCCTGGTGGAAGCGAGGCGTCCTCTATCAGATCTACCCGCGGTCGTTTCAGGACAGCGATGGCGACGGAGTCGGCGACCTGAAGGGGATCGAGCGCCGGCTCGACGCTCTGGTCGACCTGGGCGTCGACGCCCTCTGGATCTCCCCCATCTACCCGTCCCCGATGGCCGACTTCGGGTACGACGTCGCCAACTACTGCGCCGTGGATCCACGGTTCGGGACGCTCGCCGACTTCGACGCCCTGCTCGCCGCGGCGCACGCGCGAAACCTGAAGGTGCTGCTCGACTTCGTGCCCAATCACAGCTCGAGCCAGCACCCGTGGTTTCTCGAGAGTCGAGCGTCGCGAGAGAGCGCAAGACGGGACTGGTACATCTGGCGCGACCCCGCCCCGAACGGCCGCCCGCCCAACAATTGGATCAGCGACTTTGGCGGATCCGCCTGGGAGTGGGACGAGGCCAGCGGACAATACTACCTGCACGCGTTCCTCAAAGAGCAGCCCGACCTCAACTGGCGCAACCCCGCGGTTCGAAGCGCGATGTATGACGTCCTTCGCTTCTGGTTCGCGCGCGGGGTCGATGGCTTCCGCATCGACGTCCTGTGGCACTTGATCAAGGCGGCCGACCTTCCGGACAACCCGGTCAACCCCCGGTACCGCCCCGAGATGGGCGAGGCGCACCGCGTGCTCCAGGCCTATTCGACCGATCAGCCCGAGGTGCACGGCATCGCCGGCGAGATGCGGCGCATCGCCGATTCGTTCGGAGAGCGGGTGCTCATCGGCGAGATCTACCTGCCGCTCGGTCGCCTCATGCACTACTACGGTCGCGAAACCGCGGGCGTTCACCTGCCGTTCAACTTCCAGCTCATCGACGCCCCGTGGAGCGCGCGAGGCCTGGCCAGGCTGATCGCCGAATACGAGGCGGCGTTGCCCGAGGGCGCGTGGCCAAACTGGGTGCTGGGAAATCACGACCGTCCCCGGGTGGCCGCCCGCCTCGGCCAGGCGCAGGCGCGCGTCGCGGCGATGCTGCTGCTCACGCTCCGCGGGACGCCCACGCTCTACTACGGTGACGAGCTCGGCCTCGGGCACGTCGACATCCCTCCGGACCGGGTGCAGGATCCGCGCGAACTGCGAGAGCCCGGCCTGGGCCTGGGACGCGACCCGGTGCGCACGCCGATGCCCTGGGACACGACGGCGAACGCGGGTTTCACCTCGGGAGAGCCGTGGCTCCCCCTGAATGCCGACTGGGCCGAACGGAACGTCGAGACGATGGCGCGCGACGCCGGCTCGCCCCTCGTTCTCCACCGCCGTCTCCTCGAGCTTCGCCGCGCCCACTCCGCGCTCGCGACCGGCGCCATCGCGATCGTCGAGAGCGATGGCGACGTCCTCGCCTACGCGCGGGGAACCGGAGACGAACGGCTCGTCGTCGCGCTCAACCTGGGCGACACGCCGCAGACCTTCACGCTGCCGCACTGGGCTCGCGCGGCGCGTCCGCTGCTGTCGACCCTGGCCGACCCGCCCCCGCCCGCCGCGGACCGCGTCGCGCTTCGCCCCAACGAAGGCATGGTGCTCGCCACGCCCACTGCGGCCTGAAGAAGGGCCCGGCCACCCTGCCCGCGCTGCGCCTGGCCATGCTGGCGCCGATCTCGTGGCGCACTCCACCGCGCGCCTACGGGCCCTGGGAGCTCGTGACCAGTCTTCTCACCGAGGCGCTCGTGGCCCGCGGCGTCGACGTCACGCTCTTCGCCACGGCCGACTCGATCACCGCAGGCAAGCTCGCCGCGGTCTGCCCTCGACCCTATTCGGACGACCCCAGCATCGACGCCAAGGTCTGGGAGCTCCTGCACGTTGCCCACGTCTTCGAGCGGGCCTACGAATTCGACGTCATCCACAACCAGGCCGATTTCGTACCCCTCGCGTTCTCGCGTCTGGTCGAGACCCCCATCGTGACGACGATCCACGGGTTCTCGTCCGACAGGATCGTGCCTGCGTACCGCCGCTACGAAGATCGCGTGGCGTACGTCGCGATCAGCGCCGCCGACCGCCGCGCCGATCTGCGCTACGCCGCGACGATTCATCACGGCATCGCGCTCGACGAGTTTCCGTTCGACGCCGCGGGCAGCGACGACCTGCTCTTCTTCGGACGCATCCATCCCGACAAGGGCGCGGCCGAGGCCATCGAGGCGGCACGCCGCGCGGGCCGCCGCCTCGTGATGGCAGGCATCGTCCAGGACCAGAGCTACTACGAGCGCGAAGTCGCCCCTGCGATCGACGGCGCGCGCGTCGTCTACGGCGGTCCGGTGGGAGGGGACGTCCGCTTGCGGACTCTGGGCTCGGCGCGCGCGCTCCTTCATCTCATCAACTTCGACGAGCCCTTCGGCCTGTCGGTCGTTGAGGCGATGGCCTGCGGGACCCCGGTCATCGCGCGCAACCGTGGCTCGATGCCCGAGATCATCGAGCACGGAGTCACCGGCTTCCTCGTCGAGAGCATCGAGGAGGCGGTTGACGCCATCGGCCGGATTCCGCAGATCGACCGCTCCGCGTGTCGGGCTGCGGTCGCGGCCCGCTTCTCCGTCGAGCGCATGGCCGATCGGTACCTGGCACTCTACCGCCGCATCCTCGGGTGAGCGGGCCCGCTCGTGGCCGTCGGCGGGCGGTCGCCCGACGGTCAATTGAGCAAATAGGCTGCGGCAGATTTGCGCTGCCGCCACAGTGCCGCGGGCGCCGCCGTCGCGTCGAGGATCATGCTGACGGCGGCCCGCGGACGGTCCCAGTGGGGGAAGTGCCCGCTGTCGTCGAACCATCGGAGCTGGGCGTCCGGAAAACATGGCGAGCGCGCCGTTGGCTTCGTGCGGGAGGCAGACGCGGTCCTGCCGGCCCACCCGATGACCACCGGGCGCCGGATGCTCCCGGCCGGCGATTCCGGAGGCCGGTCGTCGTCGTCGACGCGCGGATTCTCGCCTCAGTACGACCTTCCGATGACGCGCCGTCGCACGGTTCTTCGCTGAAAATGCGACGAAACGCCGACAGGTCAGCGCGGCGACCGTCGGGCGCGTCATGGTACGCAACGTGCTGTTCATCCGTCGCACGCTAGACGCGGGCGCCAGGACGCGCTCGAAGTCACTCGACCGAGAAAGAGGATGAGATCATGCTTTGGACTATCGCCGTCGTACTGGTCGTATTGTGGGCCCTGGGCTTCGTCGCGTTCCACGTGACGACCGGCTTCATTCACCTGCTGCTCATCGTGGCGCTGGCCGTGGTCGTTCTGCAGCTCGTCTCCGGCCGCCGAACGGTCTGAGCAGGCCCGACCCGGGCGGCAGCTTCACCCGTGGCTCCTCGGGCGGGCTGCCGCTCGACTCGTGTGTTCCATGTTCGTCATCCGCGGCGCGTGAACCAGACATCGCCGAACATGCCGAACGCCGTCATTACCAGCGCCCACGTCAGCGTGCTCGCGAGCGACGGCGAGCGAACGCGGCGAGCCCGAAGAGTCCGGCCCACCCTGCCACGCTCACGTCGGCGGGACCGGGACCCATCTGGCAGCCAGCCGTGTTCTCCGGACCGGCGGTGCTGCCGCCCGCGCCCGTGTTCGAGCCCGCCCCGCTCGGTCCGCCCGATGCCAGCGGGGGTGCCGAGCCGCTCCCGCTCGTCTCGCTGCCGAAGCCCTGGTCGGAGCCCACGTTCAGGTAGGGCGGTTCGCAGACGCTCTGCACTGGAGGCGTCGCGATCGGCGTGCACGTCGTCGATCCGTCGGCGGTGTCGCTGACCGCGCAGCCCGACACGGCGGTGGGAGGTTGGAGGCAAGACCACTGCGCGGGGCAGTCGCTGGCGGTCGTGCACTGGATGACGTTCACACTGCAGTGCGACGTCGCCAGGGTGGTGCAAGAGCACATTGGGGAGGGGGCGGGTGACGGGGTGGTTGAGGTGGTGCCCGCGTCGGCGGCGGAGGCCGGCTGGTCGGGCGTGCCGCCCGCGCTCGGTGACGTCGAGGGGGTTGGGCTCGAGCCGGTGCCGGCCGAGCCCGCACATCCGCACTCGGTGTCGGCGAGGCAGGTGAACCCCTCGCCGCAGTCTGCGCTGGCCTGACACGGCAGATCGTAGCGGGGAATACACTGCTTGACCGGGCTTCCGCACGCGCCGGCGTCCACCGCCGGACCCGGCGGGCACGTCTGGCCCGCCGCGCACGGGGGCGCCGCCGGCGTGGCGCAGTTCACCGCCTGCGCGATGCACGCCATTCCGGCGGCGCAGTTGCCGTCGGCAGTGCAAGGGCCGGGCACGCACTCCGAGACCGACGTGGAGGTGCAGGGGGGCGGGTCGCAGGCCTCGTTCGGAGCGCAGGCGATGTCGGGACAGGCCTCGAGCTGGCTGGTCTGGCAGATGAACCCCTTCACGCAGTCGGCGTCTTTCGCGCACGACGTGTCGGCCCGAGCGGCGTCGGACGAGAACGTCACCACGGTGGACGCGAGCAGAGACAGGAGCGACGAGGAGAAGAGGGGAATGCGGTTCACGGCGGGCCTCCTTGGCCGCGACACCGCGGCTGGTTCAGCGTGGTATCGCAGGTTTCGCGCCAAGCCCAACCGCTTGATTTCAGGGCCGCGTGCCCATGCCATCGTGTGCCACTCGACCCCGATCGAGGTCGCGGGATCACGGCCTCGAGTCGCCGGTCGCGAAACCGAGCGCGAGCGCGGTCACCGCTCGCCCGGGCGCTCGCCTATGCAAGACTCCTCGAGATGAAGCCGAGTCTTCTCGACGATTCGGCGCTGAACCTGGGAGTCGCGGAGCGCGCCGATGTGGACCGGAGCGCCAGTGAAGCGCTCGCACGCCAGTCGGCTGCGGGGGTGTACGGCCAGTGGGTACTCGCGGCAGTCGTTCTGTCGACGGCGACGGTCGCGCGCGCGCATGGGGTAAGCGCCCTCATCGCGGCGGTCTGGGTCGGCCTCGTGGGCTGCGCGCGCCTCGCGATCGCGAGGTCGTTCCCCCGCATGCGGACCTCGCGCCGGGAGCTCTGGAAGCGCCTCTTTCGAACGGGCCTGGTGCTGTCCTCGGTGACCTGGGGAATCGGAGGCTCGCTCTTGCTCGCTGCGAGCGGCTTCGACCGCCCGTCGCGGATCGTGCTCCTGTCGATCGCCGGCATCAGCGCCGGCGCCACCGCGTCGATGGCGGCGGACCTCGCGCTCCTGCGGCTTCATATCGCGCTCCTCATGGGCCCTCTCCTCGTGGCCGGTCTCCTCACGATGCCCGGCGGCAGTCGCCAGGTCATCGGCTTCGCCGTCGTGATCGCGACCTACGCGACGTTCCTGTGGATCCAGGCGGGCCACGCGCACGCGTCGTTCTTCAGCGCGCTCGTGAAGGCAAAGCTCCTCGAGCGGCAGGCCGTCGAGCTCGAAGAGGCCCGGCAGGACAGCCTCGACGCGAACCGCGCGAAGTCGGCGTTCCTCGCCAACATGAGCCACGAGATCCGCACGCCCATGACCGCGATCATCGGCTATGCCGACCTGCTCCTCGACCCCACGCTCGGCGCGAGCGATCGCGTCGACCACGTGCAGACGGTCCGGCGCAACGCCGAGCATCTCATGGCGCTCGTCAACGACATCCTCGACATCTCGAAGATCGAGGCCGGCAAGATGACGGTCGAGAGCATCGCGACCTCTCCGAGCCAGGTGGTGATGGAGGTCACGTCGCTCATGCGCGTGCGGGCCGTCGAGAAGAAGCTGGCATTCGAGGCCGAATTCGTGGGCCCCATCCCCGAGACCATTCAGAGCGATCCCACGCGACTCAAGCAGATTCTCTTGAACTTCGTGGGCAATGCCATCAAGTTCACGGAGAAGGGCGGCGTCCGGATCCGGGTGCGCTGCGACCCTCCCGAGCTCCCGGATCCGCGTTTGACGATCGAGGTCTCGGACGACGGCATCGGCATGACGGAGCCGCAACTCGAGAAGCTCTTCACGGCCTTCACCCAGGCTGACGCCTCGACGACGCGAAAATACGGCGGTTCGGGGCTGGGCCTCGTCATCAGCAAGCGCCTCGCGGAGGCGCTCGGCGGCGTGATCACCGTCGAGAGCGCGCCGGACAAGGGGAGCGTGTTTCGAGTCGCGGTCCCCACGGGTCCGCTCGCCGGGGTGCGCATGGTCGACGGCGTCGTCGAGGCGGACCTCGCCGGGGTTTCGGAGCGCTCCACGCGCCTCGACCCCCACCTGCTCGCGTCGCGCAGGGTGCTCCTCGCGGAGGACGGCTACGACAATCAGGTCCTCATCGCGGCGTTCCTCGTGAGGGCGGGCGCCACGGTCAAGGTCGTCGAGAATGGCCAGCTTGCGGTCGACGAAGCGCACGCCGCGGTCGCCGCGGGCACGCCCTACGACGTCATCTTGATGGACATGCAGATGCCCGTGCTCGACGGCTACAGCGCGACCTCGAAGCTCCGCATGACCGGCTACCGCGGGCCCATCGTCGCGCTCACCGCCCACGCGATGGCCGGCGACCGGGAGCGATGCGAGAGCGCCGGCTGCGACGACTACCTGACCAAGCCCGTGAACCGCGCGAAGCTCACGGCGACCGTGGCTCGCTTCCTCGACGGCGCCCCGGCGCCGGGAGAGTCGGGGGAGCATCTCGTCAGCACGCTCGCCAACGACGGCGATCTCGGAGCGCTCGTTCGCCGGTACGTGCGTGACCTGCCCGAGCGCTCGTCGGCCATTCTTCGCGCGCTCCAGGCGTCGGACGTCGAGACGCTGACGCGCCTGGCGCATCAACTCAAGGGCTCCGCCGGCGCTTACGGGTTCCCGCTCATCACGGAGGCCGCCGCCGCGGTCGAAGCGGCCGTCGCATCGGGTCTCGATGGCGCCGCCGTTCAGTCGCGCGCCGAGGAGCTCGCGAACCTCTGTCGGCGGGCCCGCGCGGCCTGACGTTTTCGGGCTTCGTGACCGACGCGCGTGCCAGGGCACCCCTGTCAGGGGCGGCGGTGATTGGCACATGCGACCGGTCAAAAGCATCGACGAACCGCGTCTTTCTGCGCGGCCCGGACCTTGCTCGATGCGTCCGCATGATGACCTCCATGCCCCGCCGCGCCTGGTGGGCCTTCGCGAGCCTCTCGTTCGGGCTCGCCGCGGCGGCCGCGTGCGGGGGGTCCGTCCGCGGCGACAACGGGGGGGACGTCGGCTCCGCCTCGTCCCAAGGGGCGGGCGCCGAACGTGCCGATTCCGGGTCGGACGCGGGGTCGTCGACCGCGCCTGGTTCCAGTGCCTCGAACGGGACGCGCGGTTGCACCCCGTCCCCCAACGGCAGCGGCAGCAGCAGCAGCGGGGGAGGCGGCGGGAGCAACCCGAACTCGCCGGGTCGCGACATCGACCTGTGCAAGGGCGATGTGCTTTGCGGCGTCGGACTCTTCTGCGAGACGCCGCAGCAGTGCTGCGTTCCCGGAGTGAGCGCCGGCAACGTCGACCCGGCGACGTGCCCGTGCGGCGTCGTCGAAGCCGTGATCGGCACCCATTGCGCTGCCAGCTGTTCGACGACCCCGCAGCAGTGTTTCCAGGATCCCGGCGGGAGGAACACCGACTGCCCGGCAGGACAGGCCTGCGTGAACGTCAGCACGACCGATGTAGGCAACGTTCCCGTCGTTCTCGCGACGTGCGGACCCGCCGGCTCCGCGGAGTCGGGCGGCTCGTCGTCGAGTGGTGGCAACGACGGCACGGGCTCCTGCGTGGATCCCGGAGAAGCGTGCCCGGGGTCGCTCGTCGAATGCTCCAGCGCGTTGAGCTGCGCGACGGGCCAGATCTGCTGCGAGACGATGGCCACGGTATGCGCCGCGTGCCCGGTGACTTCGCCCTGCGACCTCGGGGGGTGTGGCGGGCCGGCTTCGGGGAGCGTGGGTGCGGGGAGCAGCGGAGGCTGACGGGCTGCTCGCGGTTTGATCCTTTTTCCCCTGACAGGTCCCCCTCTACAGGGAGGAGGCGCCATGAGCAACGGGAAGGACGCAAGCGAGCGGGCAGCCCCCGCCGAGCCCGAACCGATGCGCGCGTGGAGACTCGACGCTCCCGCCGTAACTCGGTTGCGGTGGAACGAGCTCACTCACCCTCGCACGACGACCTTCGCGACGCGAGACGAAGCCGAGAAGTACAAGCGCGGCCTCGAAGCGATGGGGTTCAAGGTCGACATCGGATAGTACGCGCCCCTCTACCGGCTCACCCCCTCCACCCCCCCCTCCACCGCGAGGTCAGCCCAGCGTTCCGGCGTGCCGCGAGGCGGAGTGGTATTCTGTCTTGTCCATGCCGGTCTGGGGGGCTCGGACGGCACGGGGGCCGTCGAGCAAGACGGCGTGCTTGCGAGTCGCCGACCCGACGCCGGGGGCGGCATACCGCCCTTCGATCCACGCGCGTTCTGCCGCCCGACGCTCGCGGCTCGGTGAGACGGCAGTCACACCGTCGTCGCCTCGGCCATCTCGGCCGCGAGCTTTGCCACGAGCTCGCCCGCGGGCATCGCGCGAGCGAGCGGCGCGCCCTGACCCGCCCACTGGGCGCCGAACCCGGCCTCGCCCGCCGACTTGCCGGCAGCGTTAAGCGCCTTTCCGGCGTCGTAGGCGATTGGGTAGGCCGGGATGTCCGCGGGTGAAATGCGGGCGCCCAGCGCGGTGAACCGATTCGCCAGGCACCGCGCCGGGCGTCCCGAGATGGCCCGCGTCATCACGGTGTGGCTCGCGGCCTCGCTCATCAGAGAAGCCCGGTAGCCGGCGTCGGCGAGCGACTCGGCGCAGGCCACGAAGGCCGTGCCGAGCTGCGCGGCGCTCGCGCCGAGCCGCAAGGCGGCAGCGATGCCCGCGCCGTCCATGATCCCGCCGGCCGCGATCACGGGAACACCGAGCGCCCGCACGAGCAGCCGCGTGAGCGCCATTGTGCCGAGGCGATCGTCGGGCGCCCCGGGGTCGAAGACCCCGCGATGGCCGCCGGCCTCGAAGCCTTGCGCGACCACGGCCTGAACGCCTGCGGCCTCGAGGAGCTGCCCTTCGAGGACGTTCGTCGCCGAGCCGAGGAGAACGATGCCGGCCTGTCGAAGAGCCTGGATGCGCTCCGGGGCCGGCACCCCGAAGTGCAAGCTGACGACCTTCGGCCTCTCGGCCACGAGCATCGCGAGCATGTCGTCGTCTTCGACGAAGCTCTTGTAGATCTCCGCCAGGCGACGCGGTGGCTCGACGCCGAACCGCGCGAACTCGGGCCGCAGGCGCTCCACCCACGCCGCCTCGACGGCGGCGTCGGCCTTGGCCGGTCGGTGGCAGAAGACGTTCACGTTGAGCGAGCGTCGCGAGCGCTCACGCACGGCCTTGATCATCTCGAGCGCGCCCGCGGCGTTGGTCGCGCCGACCCCGATCGAGCCCAGGGCTCCGGCGTTCGAGACGGCGGCCGCCATGGCGGGCGTCGACACGCCGGCCATCGGCGCCTGCACGATCGGCCGGTCGACCTCGAGCATGGCGAGCAGCGGCGACGAATCGGTCATCCCATGGCGAACATAAGTGCCGGAGCGAAGTGGTCAATCGGCCGGGGCCGGACGGCAGGCGGCGCCGAGCGCCTTCGAGCGATACGGGGTAGCCGGAGCCTCGTGGCGCCCGCGGGAGAGCGCGTCGAGGTCCTTCTCTCCTCGGTCGACGCGGTCGCTGGAGCCGAAGCGCCTGCCCAGCCACCCGGTCAGGTCGTCGAAGAGGGAATACGCCACGGGCGTGACGAGGAGCGTCAGGGCGAGCGAGAGCGTCTGCCCGCCGACGACGACTCCGGCGGTCGCGCGGTTCAATCCGGCGCCGATCCCGCGCGACGTGATGAGCGGGATCATCCCGGCCACGAACGCAAGCGTCGTCATGAGGATGGGCCGGAGGCGGTCGCGATTCGCCTCGAGGATGGCGTCGAGCCGCGGCCTGCCCTCGGCGCGGAGGTGATTCGTGTGGTCCACCTGGAGGATCGCGTTCTTCTTCACGACGCCGAAGAGAACGATGATCCCCAGCATCGACAGGAGCGACAGCTCCTGGTGAAAGAGCAGCAGCGAGAGCAAGGCGAAGGGGACCGTCAGCGGGAGCGACAGCATGATCGTGATCGGGTGCAGCCACGACCCGAACTGGGCCGCGAGAACGAGGTACATGAAGATGAACGAGAGCCCGACGGCCACGGCGAACCCCTTGACGGCGCGCCCGGTCTCCTTGGTGATGCCTGCGGGAACCGCGTGGTACTCGGGCGGCAAGTGCTGGTCCTTGATGATCCGGACCAGCGCGTCCGAGACCTCGCTCTGGCCGACGCCGGGAGCCACGTTTGCCGTGATCGTGACCTGACGCTGCCGGGCCAGGCGATTGATCTGCGAGGGGCCCGTGGTCGGAACCAGCTTCACCACCGACGACAGCGGCACGGACTTTCCCGTCTTCGTCTGCACCGTCATCGCGGAGATGCCCGAGAGATCGGCGCGGTACGCGGCGTCGGCGCGGGCGCGGACGTCGTAGTCGTTGCCCGCCTCTTCGTACGTCGACACCTTGAGGCCGCCGACGAGGAGTTCGAGGGCGTTGGCCACGTCGGCCACGTCCACCCCGAGGTTGCCGGCGAGGTCGCGGTCGATCTCCACGTGCACCTCGGGGTTGCCGACGACGAGGTTCGAGTCGACGTCGACCGCTCCCCTGGCCCTGCGGAACCGCTCGAGGATGGCGCTCGTATAGCGCGCGAGCTGGTTCAGATCCGGGCCGTTCAGCGTGTACTGCACCTGCGCCTGCGACTGCCCGCTCGAGATCTGCGCCGTCTGCGACACGTCGATGCGCAGGTTCGCCGGCTGACGGGGCACGACCTCTTTGCGGACCCGGTCCATGATCGCGAACTGGTCTTCCTTCCGCGAGCGAGGGTCGACCAGGTGCACGAAGACGTTCGCGAGGTTCCGGGTCACCGACGAGTCGTTGCCGATCGTGAGGAGGGTGTGGTTGACCCCGGGAATGGCGCGGATCTCGCGCGCGACGCGCTCGGCCTGGAGGCGCGTCTCGGCGAGGCTCGTGCCCTCCGGCGCGCGGACGTTCACGTCGAACTCGGCGACATCGTTCGGCGGGGTGAACCCTTGGGCACGGCGTTCGCGAGCGGGAAGCACGACCCCAGCGCGCCGCACGCCACGACCACCACGACCCAGCGGCGGCCCATCACCCAGGTGAGGACGAGCATGTAGAACGACTCGATGGGCCGGTAGAAGCGATCGACGAACCTCTCGAGAAATGACTTCTCGGTCGACACGCCCTCGGCCGGAGGGCCGTTGAGCCAGCGGGCCGCGAGCATCGGCGTCAACGAGAAGCTGACGATGAGCGACACGAGAATGGCGAACGCCATTGTCAGGCCGAAGCTCTTCAAGAACCGCCCGATGATGCCGCTCATGAAGGCCACGGGGAGGAACACGGCCATGAGCGAGAGCGTGGTCGCGAGGACGGCGAGGCCGATGTCGCGCGTCGCGAGCGTCGCCGCGACGAAGGGCTTCTTCTTCTTCTCTTCGATGAAGCGGACGATGTTCTCGAGCACCACGATGGCGTCGTCGATGACGATGCCCACCGCCAGCGCGAGGGCCAGCAAGGTGATGATGTTGAGCGTGAAGCCCATCGCCCACATCAATCCGAAGGTGCCGATGATGGAGACGGGAATCGCCAGCGCGGCGATGAGCGTGCTCCGCGCGTTGCCCAGGAAGAGGAGCACGATGACGGCGGCGAAGACGGCGCCGAGAACGAGGTGCTCCTTGACCGCGTTCACGCTCGTCCTGATCGACGCCGACTCGTCGCGCACGACCCTCAGCTCGGAGCCCTGGGGGAGCGTCTTCTCCACCTCGCCGAGTCGCGCCTTGACCGCGTCGACGACCGCGACGGTGTTCTCGCCCGACTGCTTGCGGACCGAGAGCACGACGCTCTCTTTGCCGTCTTCGACGGCCGACGTCTTGGGCTCTTCGACCCCGTCTTCGACGCGGGCCACGTCGCCGATGCGCGTCGGGTGATCCTGGCTGTCTTTGATGACGATGCGACCGATCTTGGCCACGTCGTCGACGCGCCCCTCGACGCGGAGAGAGAGGCTCTTGGGCCCGGTCTCGATCTGGCCGCCCGGGACGCTCAGGTTCTGCTGCGCGAGCGCGCGCTCGACGTCGACGGCGGTGAGACCGGCGGCCTGGAGCTGGAGCGGATCGAGCCAGACGTTGACCTGCCGCTTCTTGCCGCCGAGGATGTTCACCTGCCCGACGCCGTTGATGCTCTCGATCTGGCGGCGCACCCGCTTGTCGGCGAGCTCGGTGGTGTCGCGGATCGACCCGGGGCTGCTCAGCGTGACGTAGAGGATCGGCGACGCGTCAGGGTCGATCTTCGAGACGATGGGCGGGTCGATGCCCTTGGGCAGCTCGGGGGAGGACGTTGTTGATGTGGTCGCGCACCTCCTGCGCCGCGACGTCGGGGTTCTTGTCGAGGTTGAAGCTGATGATGACCAGCGAGATGCCCTGGCTCGACGTGGACCGCAGCTCATCGATGCCGCTGATCGTGTTGACCGCCCCCTCGACCTTGTCGGTCAGCTCGGTCTCGATCTCTTCGGGGGCGGCGCCGTTCTCGGTCGTGGTGACGATGATGGCGGGGAAGTCGATCTTCGGGAACTGATCGACGCCGAGCGAGAAATAGCCGAAGGCGCCGATGACGACGAACACGAGCATCAGCACCCAGGTGAACACCGGCTGCCGGATGCACAGCGACGCGAGCCATTGCATGATCCTTAGCCCCTCTCCTCTTCCGCTCTACTCGACCAGCGCGCCGTCGACCGCGCCTTGCGGGGGCGAGACCACGACCTGGTCCCCCTTCTTCACGCCGTCGGCAATGGCCACGAGGTCGCCCACCTTGGGGCCGAGCTGAACGACGCGCATCTCGAGGCGACCGTCGACGACCGTGAAGAGCGTGTCGTTGCCGTCGCGATCGACGACGGCCTTCTGGGGCACGACGGGCAAGGTCACCTCGCCCACAGGGAGCTGCGCGGTCACGAACATGCCCGGCAAGAGGGCGTGGTCCCCGTTGTCGGTCACGGCCTCGACCACCAGGTCGCGCGTGGCGGATCGGATCTCCCCGCCCATGTACTTGACAGCGGCGGTGAAGACGCGGCCCGGTACGGCGACGCTCTGGAACGAGACGGCGAGCCCGGGGCGCACGCTGCCCACGTTGGCCTCGGGCACGGTCAGCTCGAGGCGCAGGGGATCGTCGACGAGCAGGGTGACGACGCGCGTGTCGGCGTGCACGTAGTCGCCGACGTGGACGAAGCGCTCGGCGACGACGCCTCCGAACGGGGCGCGGATCGACGAGTCGGAGACCGTCTGCACGGCCGCGGCGGCGCGCGAGAAGCCCGGAGTCCAGCCGGAGGGCCAGGCGGGCATAAGCGAGGTCGGCGTCGGCCTGAATGCGGGATACGTCGGCCGAGAAGGCTTCTTGCCGGGCTTGCAAGACGTCGAGCTGGGTGGCGACCCCGTTCTCGTACCGGTCTTGCGCGAGCGACGCGGCGAGCAGCGTCGACGTCACCTGCACGCGCGCCGAGCGCGCCGACTCGATGTCCGCGTGGACCTGCTGCCAGTCGCGAAACACGGCGTCTTCCGCGTCTTTCCGAACCTGGTCTTCGTTGGCGCGCGCGGCGGCGGCGGCGGCGCTCTGCGCGCGGATCTGCGGGCTGATGGTCATATCGATCTTCCAGGTGGCTTGGAGCTGGAGCAGGTACACCGCCGAGTGCCCGCCGATGAAGGCCGTGGCGTTGGTGAACCGCTCTTCGGCCTTCGCGTCGACGCTCGGCCACCACGCGCCCTCTGCCGCCTTCACGTTCTTCTCGGCCGTGATGCGGCCGGCGGTCGCGCTCTGCACGGCGGGCAAGTCGGTGGCCTTGCCCGTCCAGTGGTCGAGAGCCGGCTCGTCGTGGAGGTCGTCTTCGGGGAAGGCATCGGCCGGCTCGGCAACGAGCCCCGTCAGCGAGTAGAGATCGTGCCGGGTGTTCGTGACCGCCAGCTGCGCCGCGGTCGCGCTCTGCGAAGTCTTCGCCTGATCGGCCAGGGCGCGCTGCACGTCGAGCTCGGAGCCGGTGCCGCTCTCCTTGCGATCGCGGGCGAGCTGTACGTTGTGCTGCGCGACCTCGGCGTTCTTGGTTGCCGACAGCAGCACCGCCTCGTCTCCGAGGAGGGTGTAGTAGTCGCGAAGGACGTTCTTCCGTACGGTCAGCTCGGCGTTGGCTTCGCTCGCTCGCGCACCGGCGAGCGAGGCCTTGGCGACATCGCGGCGGTCCCAGTTCGCGACGTTGATGATGGGCACGGTGAGGGTGACATTGGCGTCGAGCTGGTGCGCGGGTGACACTATCGCAACCTATGGTTGCAGGCTTGGATGCAGCCTTCGGGCATGTGCGTTGCGGGATTTGTTGGGTAAGAAGCCTCTCGCGAGCGCGCTGAAGCGCGAGCCGCCGTGAGACGTCGAGCTTATAGCAACGACTTGTTGCATTAACGGAGAGGGTATTGCAACCTGCACGTCAATGGCGGCACGGCCGAAGGGGAAGAGCGCGCTGCGCGCCGTGCCCGGCGGGGTCCGGGCTGGCGGGCGCAGCGCGCGCATCGTCGCCGACGTCTTGCGCGCCACCGCCGAGGAGCTCGCTCGCGTGGGCTACGCCGCCCTCCGCATGGAAGAAGTGGCGCAGGCCGCGGGCGTCAACAAGACCACGGTTTATCGGCGCTGGCCCACGAAGATGCAGCTCGTGGGCGAGGCGATGCGAAGAGAGAGCGATCGCCGGACGGTCGCTCCCGACACCGGCTCGTTGCGAAGCGATCTCCGGATCATGATGCGTTCGTTCGTCGAGAACGGGCGCACGCCGCTCGCCCGCGCCTGGTTGTCGGAGCTGAGCAACACCGAAGTGCGCGCCATCATGCGCGGGTCGCGGCGCCAGTTCGAGTCCCAGTGGGTCGCGGTCATCGCGCGCGGCATGGCGCGGGGAGAGCTCCCGGCCCACACGTCGCCCCTCTTTCTGAGCGAGGTACTGGTCTCGCCCGTGGTCGTGCGCCTCGTCAGCGGCGAAGAGCTACCGACCGAGGACTTCTGCGACGCTGTCATCGATCTCGTTCTCGCCGGCGCCGCTGCGCGCGCGCCCTCGCGGCGTCGCGCGGCGGCTACCTCGCGGTGACGGCGGGGCCGTGACCCCACGGGCCACTCACCCTACGGGCCTTCACCCTGCGCGCCCTCTTCGAGAGTGCGCCGGTTCGCGCAAGGTCGCGCCGGCGCACGATCATCGGCATCCCGCCGCTCGGGCGCAGCGTGGCCGCCGGGGCGGGCTTCACGTCGGCGCCTGGCTTCGGCTCGAACGCGACGCGGTGCGCGAGCGCCGCCAGCACGATCTGCCCTTCGAGCAGCGCGAAGTGATTCCCGATGCAGACCCGCTGGCCGTTGCCGAAGGGCAGCCACGCCGACCGGTGCCGCGCGGCTTCGGCCTCGGGTGCGAATCGATCGGGATCGAAGCGCTCCGGATCCGGGTAGACGCTCGGGTTGTGGTGAAGGCCGTATGTCGATACCAGGACGACCGTGCCGGCGGGGATCTCGTGCCCACCGAGGGTGACGTTCGTGAGCGCCTGGCGGCCGAAGGCGCATCGGCGGGTACTTGCGGAGGGCCTCCTTGAAGACGCGCGCGCACGTGGAGAGCTGATCCAGCTCGCTGAGGGCGGGGGTGCGCCCCGCGAACCGGTCGGCCATGGCCGGTCGCCTCGGCGAAGGTGCGCGCGAGGCGCTCGCATGAGGGCCGGACCGAGACAGGTTTTCACGCGTGACATGCGTGCGGTCTCCTTCCGTACTCGGTGGTTCGAGAGGGCAGCGCTTGCATCGAGTTCAGTGGCGCCTCGGGGGGACCCGCCGAGGCGATGAAGCCATGTATTCAGTAGGCCACGTGGAACCGGGCTCGTGCAACTCGGCACAGCGACTTTCCGCGACGGCGGGTGGAATTCGATGGCACGTCGACGATGGCTTTAACTTTTTGACGCCCGATTTCGACGCTGGCCCTCGGGCCGTCACCACATAGCGAATTACCGGTTGGCGCCCTTGGTGGCCAGTGTGGCCAGTGTGGCCAGTGTGGCCAGTGTGGCCAGTGTGGCCAGTGTGGCCGGTGTGACGGGCGCCGCGCCGCCCACCGCGCTCTTCAAGGAATGGGGAAATTCGACGAGCGAGGCCTGACCAGCGGCAACGCGCCGGCGTCGGCGATGCCGGGAAGCGAGCTCATAGGGGCCGCCGCCGGACTGCCTAAATGTTCGCCAAGGGGGAAACCAGCGGGGACCAGTGGAGAGCGAGGTCGAGGCCCACGGCAGCCCTGATCCGTCGAGGCGATCGGCCACGCGAAGATCTGGCCTCGGAAGCCAAATGAGCGTAGCCAAGAGTAACGTTGCGAGAACCCGTCATCGGAGTCGGGCTGCTCTTGGTGGCCGCGGGGTGGTCGCCCGAGGTCCACGCCGCGCCCCCCTCGCTCGACTGGCATCTCGAGGCAGCGGGAGCGCACGCGGTAGGCGATCCTCAGGCGCGCGAATATCGTCTCGGCGGCGAGGGCCGGCTCGCGGCGGAAGTTCGTTTTTTCCCCGCTCTCGGCGCTCAGCTCGAGCTCGGAGGCCTCTGGCTGTCCGGAGGCGATCCGCCGCTCGATCCGAACATCGCGACTCACGGCGGCGGGGGCGCCCTTCTGGCCATGGTCGGGCTGCGGATTCACCCCGTACCGGGCGATCTGCCCGGGCTCTGGGGTGATGCGAATGTCGGATATGTGCGTACCGGGATGCTGGATCGTCTCGGCTTCGACGCGGACGTCGGCTATGCGTGGTCGGTAGGTGGACGGTGGGCCCTCGGCCCGTACGTTGGCTATCTTCAGGTCGTGCAGCCCGACGACACGCTGCGCGGCGAGGACGCCCACGTGATCTCGATCGGGCTCGACCTGACGCTGGGCGCGGCCCCCGAGGTGCGCGTTCTGCCCTCGTTGCCGCCCGAGCCGGCGCCACCGCCACCCGAGCCACCCCCGCCCCCGGACCGAGACCGCGACGGGATCGCCGACGCCGACGACGCCTGCCCCGACGTCCCCGGCGTGCGCACCGCCGATCCGAAGACGGACGGCTGCCCCAAGGCGGGAGACGGGGTGACAGTCGTCCGGGACCGTATCGAGTACGACGACGTGCTGCTCTTCAATACGAACGTCGCGACCATCAGCCGGACGTCGCCGCCCCTCGTGCGCCGGCTCGCGGCGTTCATCCTGGCCAATCCCGCGATCGAGCAGGTCAACATCGTCGGTCACGCCGACGAGCGGGGAAACCCCGACGTCAACCTTCGGCTGTCGCAGGCTCGCGCGGATGCCGTCAAGGCCGCGCTCGTTCAGAATGGCGTCGAGTCGAACCGCCTGACCACCACGGCGTACGGCGCGAGCAAGCCTCGAGTCGAAGGGCACAGCGAGCACGAATGGCGCCAGAACCGACGCGTCGAGTTCGTCATCACCAGGGTTCGAAACGCGCAAGGGGGGTCCACCGCTCTCACGCCGTCGCCGTCGCCCGCTGAAGGGGGGCCGCCGTGAGGCGAACCTCGCTGGCAACGGCGTGCATCGTCCTCGCAGCCATCGGGATCGCCTCCTGCGGGCAAGACGAGGCCATCGTCGGGGGCGCCTGCAAGACCGGTCTTTCGGCTTGCGGCTCGGAGTGTGTGGACCTCTCCAGCGACGCCGTGCACTGCGGCTCCTGCGGGCACCCGTGCCTCGCGGGCGACGGCTGCCTCGCCGGCGTCTGCGCCGGAGAGCCGACCGACGCCATGGCGCGCGACGCCGAAGCGGACGCTTCCGACGCATCCAGCGTATCCGACGTATCCACCGGATCCGACGCGGATGGCTCTCCCGGCAGCCCCGACGGTTCGCCCTTCCAATCGGAGTCGGGCTCCGGGGGAGGAGACTCGGCGCCCGACGGCACGACGCAGAACCCCGACGCCTCCGACGCGTCCGGGGTCTCCGACGGCACCGCGACGGACGCCGACGCCAACGTCGCTCCGGGCGACGCGACCATCGACGCGGACGCTTGCACGCCCCCCTTCGACACCCCCGACCACTGCGGGAGCTGCGCCAACGCGTGCACCGGCGCGACGCCGCGCTGCACACCCTCCGACGCGGGCTTCGTGTGCACGCCGACGTGCGCCGCCCCGCTGGTCGATTGCGGCACGGGGACCTGCATCGACCTGACGACCGATCCGTTCAACTGCGGCGCCTGCGCCGTGATCTGCCCGTCTCAACTCTGCCGGAGCTCGGCCTGCGTCGGCGCCACGCCGGGCTCCATCGTCTACATCGGCAACGACTACGCGAAGCCGCCGAGCAGCGCCCCGCAGGCGCGCGTCTTCTCGAACGCCGTCTTCGCGGCCAGCGGTAGCTCGCTCGAAGTCCTCGCGTACGAGCGCTACGCGGATCCCAACGCCATCTCGAGCGCCTCGGCGATCCTCTCGGCCGCGGCCGCGCGGGGCGGCCGAACGCTGCACTTGACGCCGACCAACAACGACGTCGACATCCCCACGACGCTCTCGATCGTCCAGTATGATACCCTCGTCGTCCTCGACCAGAGCGGCGCCGCGGCCGGCGCCCTCGGTGCGCTGGGGTCGTCGTGGGCCGCGACGCTGGCCTCGTTCACGCAGTCGGGCGGCGTCGTCGTCGTGCTCGACGGGGGCACGGGCGCCGGCGAGATGCCCGCGTTCCTGACCAACACGGGCCTCTTGAGCGTGACCGGCCATGCGCCCGTGGCCGCGGGGAGCGAGCTCGACGTGCTCACTCCCTCCGACGTCGTGGGGGTCCAGGTGATCACGCCCTACGGCGCGGGCGCCGACACCATGATGATCACGACCGAGCCGTCGATCGGGAACGTCGTGTATGTCGTCGCCCCGGCAGGCGACGGAGGGGCCCTCGCTCCCGTCGTCGTCCATAAAGTCCTCTAGCCATCACTCACCCTTGGCGTCCGAGCTCGCGGCGTCGGTCGCGCACTCGCCAGCGTGCTCCCACGCTTCGCTCGCATAGTCGCACTTCACGAGCGTGACTCCGCTGCACCCGCACACCGCGATCGCACACGCGTCCTGGTCCAGGCTCCCGCAGACGGGATGGCTCGCCGCGCCGCACCCCGGAGACTCGTAGCGGAGAACCAGCGGCGGCGGGCATGCGCCCGCGTCGGCGTCGCTCGTCATCTGGTCGGCGGGGGCGTCGACTTCTCCCCCGCAAGCCCCGACGTGGTCCCATGGTTGGCTCGCGTAATCGCATTTGACGATCGTCGTGCCGTCGCATCCACATACAGAGATGGCGCACGCGTCCTGGACGCTGCCGCCGCAGACGGGCAGGGCAGAGGTGCCGCACCCGGGAGATTCGTATCGGAGAACGAGAGGCGGAGCGCACGCCCCCGCGTCGGCGTCGTTCCCGAGCGCATCGGGGGGGTGCGCCGCCATCCGGAGAGGTCCCGGCAGGGCCGTCGCTCGTCGCCGCGTCGTCGGACGGACCGATGATGGGCGTCACCGCCGTCAAGGAGCACCCGCCCGCAAGCGCCGCCCAGAAGACCGCTCCCGTGCACGCTCTGACCAGAGTTCTCTTCATGGGGTCGTCGATTTCCCTCTGCACAGGAATGGCCCGCGCGCGGTCGCATGGCTCACCTTTTTCAGCGCCAGGCCGCCTCGAGGGTCAGCGAGCCTTCTGCCAGAGGCGCACCGGAGGTCGCGGCCCGTCGGCCCGCGAAGACGATCGCCTCGCCTGGGAGCTCGAGGCCCCCGAGCAGATCGGCGCGCAGGCGCACGCTCTCCGCCAGCGCCAGGCCGGTCGACAGTCGCACGAACGGGACGGCGGAGAAGACGTCGGCTCGGGCGCTCACGAAGGGCGCGATCGCCGTGCCCTGGGCGCGGGTCCAGGCAAGCGCCAGCCCCGCGCCGATCGCCGGACGAACCGCCGCGGTGATCGGCGTCAGCGCGAACGACAGGCCCGCTGCGAGGGTGCTCACCGCGAGGGTCGCCGTACCCTCTGGACCGTGCACGTTCGCGAAGAGGACCGGGATCCGCAGATCGGCCTCCGCGCACAGGCGTCGATGGAAGAACCACGATCCACCGACCGCCGCGCTGCCGAGGGGCGACGCACCGCCCTGGGCGAACCAGGCACTCGCCCCGACACGAACGGTGAAGGGCCGCGGCGCCGGCGGCTTCGGCTCGTCGCGCGCGGCACGCCCGCGAACGGGAACGCGCGCGGGCGGGGTCGCTTGTCCCGGGCTCTGGGCTGCCGTGGCGTCGTGGGGCGACGTCGCATCGGACGCTGGCTCGCGAGGCGCGGCCTGACCGGCAGGCGCTTCGCGAGGCGCGGCCTGACCGGCCGCGGCGTCGCCAGGCGCCGTCGGGCCGATGGGCGAGTTGGCCGCCGTCGTCGAGGAGGGGACGGGGGAAGTGAGCGACGAGAGCGCGGCGTGCACGAGCTCCGCGGTGCGGATCGCGATCACGCTCGAGTCCGCCGCGCCCGTAGGGTCGCCGACGAGCTCACCGAAACGAAGGGGCCCGTCTTTGCGGTCGCGGACCCAGACCTCGACGCCGTCGTTGCCCCGCGTCACGCGGAGCACGACGCGTCCGCCCGATCGTGAGGTCGCCGCTCCACCCGCTGCGAGGTCCGTCGCGGCGCGGACGAGCACCGGCGTGTGAACGCTGGCCAGCTCCATGCGGATCTTCCGCGCCAGCCGTCCGTCGGGATTGTCGGCGATGAGAACCACCTGCCCGGGCTCGTCGTCGGCGGTGGCCACGCCCGGATGCAACACGCGAAGGGCCAGCGCCACGAGCCATGCCCCGGGAGCTCCCCGCCGTCTCCGCCCCATCTAGCGCTCGAGCAGGAGCTGCGCCAAACCCGCGTAGGGACCCGACGGAAAGCGCTTGATGTAGCTGGCCGCCGCGTCGCGTGCCGCCGCGTGATCGCCGGCCCTCTCGCGCGCGTCGATCTGACGCCCCGCGGCCTCGCGGGCCAGCGGACCCCCCGGGCTCTCGCAAAACGGGATCGACGACGCTGACCTCATATCGCACGGTGAGTCTCGAGCTCGCGCTCAAGGCGCTCGTTGGCCTGGCGCGCGACACGGGGCGGACCGGTCGCTTCGGCGACGGCTTCGCCTGGCCCCGGTACTGCTGTCGAGCGTACGTTCGCGGTCGCCGGGCCGCGCGCCTCGTCTCGGAGCCCATCGAGGAGATGCTCCAGCTCCCGATCGACGAGGCTCGTCGCCGCCTGCGCATCGCGCCGACGGAGAGCGTGCACCCCGAAGGGATACGCCGCGGGTACCGCCGCGACGGGGCGCTCGGCGCCGTGCGGGCCTGACTGGCGGTTGACCGTCGGCCCTCGGTTGTCCATGAAACCGTGGCGACATGAGGTCGGGCCGCGAACCGGCCTGTCTCCCTCGGCCCACGACGCATGACGCGCGATCGTCGCATGTGACGAGGATGAGCGGCCGCGGCTGCTTGGGGCGTAGCGCTCTCTTGGTTTGGCGCGCTGCACGAAATAGCGGCACTCGGGCCGCTCGGTTCGGTTGCTGAGCACCCAGCGGCCCCATTTGACGCACCCAGGCACGGTTGCTGCTCACTGAGGCCCGTGGCGGGCAACTGGGCAAAGCGGATTCGACCTATCGGGCCCGACTGGATTGCCGATTCACGAACCATGATCCAGGCACGTCGCAGGCCGTCGGAGAGTCGAGCTCCCACGACACCCGAAGCGAACATCGACGAGAACGTCGGCGTCCGGGCGAGCCTGCCCATCGGCACTGTCCTCGAGGGGAAATACCGACTGGACCGCGTCGTCGGGGTCGGCGGCATGGGCTCGGTGTTCGCGGCCACGCATTTGCGGAATGGCAATCGCGTTGCGGTCAAGGTTCTTCACCGCGCCGTCGAAGCCACCAGTGACGTTCGGATTCGCTTTCTGCGCGAGGGCTATGCCGCCAACAGCGTGCGGCACGCGGGCACGGTTCGCGTTCTCGACGACGGCATCACCGAGGATGGCACGCTCTTTCTTGTCATGGATCTGCTCGAAGGCGAGACGCTGCAAGCCCTGTGGGAGCGCGGCG
The DNA here is from genome assembly GCA_937902985.1 of uncultured Myxococcales bacterium. Classification (GTDB taxonomy): domain Bacteria; phylum Myxococcota_A; class Polyangia; order Polyangiales; family Polyangiaceae; genus Palsa-1150. The sequence goes on along the minus strand of CALFNG010000208.1, from coordinate 17,867 downwards.
GTCGGGTTCCGCCGCGGGAAGTGGCAGAGCTCATGTGGCAGGTGCTCGACATCCTGTCGGCCGCGCACGAGCGAGGGATCGTTCACCGCGACGTGAAACCGGAGAACCTCTTCGTCGAGCGCGACGGGACAGTGCGGGTGCTCGATTTCGGCGTCGCGCGCCTCCTCGCCGGGACCCTCACCGAGACGCGCGTCGGGAGCATCGTCGGAACTCTGCCGTACATGGCCCCCGAACAGATGCTCGGCAAGATCGGCGAGATCGACGCGCGCGCCGACGTGTGGTCCGTCGGGGCCACGGCGTTCACCCTGATGTCCGGACGCTTCGTTCACGACGCCGAAACGCCGGAGGAGATGCTGGTGCTCACGGCTTCGCGGCAGGCCCTCTCGCTCGCCCACGTGGCGCCCCGTTTGCCACGCGCGATCATCGACGTGGTGGACCGGGCTCTCCGGTTCGACAAGAAGGACCGCTGGCCGAGCGCCAGGGCCATGCAGGCAGCATTTGCCGACGCTTACGGGCGCGCGCAACCGACCGAGGAATCGTTCGAGGGCGCGAGCGACGAGAGGGCCACGCCGTTACTCGCAGACCACCGCAAGAAGGCCCGCCCCGCCCGTTCGCCGCGGTCGTCGCAGCTCTGGGCCCGCGCCGGCGTGGCTCTGGTCGCGGTCGCGGTCGTAGCGGCGCTCACCGCCTACGCCGCGGCTCGAAGCCAACCGGCGGTCGAGCGGGCCCTCGGTCAACCCGACCCGAGCGCCGCGCGAGGGCTCGACGGGGGGCAAGCGAGCGAGAGGTGACGTGCCGTAGGCACACTCCGTGAAGGAGGACACTCTTCATGCGACAGGCGAGAGTCGGTTGGTGTATGGCGGCGCTCTCCATCGCAGTGGCCGCATGCGGAAGCCCCGGCTCCGCATCTCCAGGCGGGTCGACCGAGACGCGCGACGGCGGCGCGCACGGCGAATCTCCGGATGACGCGGGGGGGGCCACGGACCCCGGCTTGGGGGGCGGTCCCTCGGGCGGCGACGACGCGGCGAACGGCACCGACGCGACGGCGATCGACGGAGGGGACGCGGCGGTTGTCGTGAACCCGCACCCCACCGTCTCGTCATGGCTCGGAACGAACATCGCGGCGGATCTTCCGCGCGTCGACATCACCTACCAGCTGAACCCGTTCGACACCGCCGCGGCGCAGCTCGACGCGAACGGCTACCCGGTCGCGGCCGCGTCGGGCACGAGCTCGACGGATATCGGCTACGTGCTCCCGAGCGGGACGTACAAGATCTCCTACCAGGGGGCCGGCTCGCTGGCCGTCTCGGGGATCGGCAAGCTCGGCGGCCCCTGGCAGGCGGTGAACGGCGAGCATCGAAACACGGTGCAGGTCACCGGCACCCCGGGCGCGTTCGGGAACTCTCTCACGCTCGCGATCACCAACGGCGCGAGCCAGACTGTGCAGGGGATTCATATTTACTACCCCGGCTTCGACTACGACTCGACGACCACGTTCCTTCCGCAGTTCGTCTCGATCCTCGCTCCGTTCCGGGTCATGCGCTTTATGGACTGGGAGAGCACCAACGGGAGCAAGCTCGCCAGCTGGGCCGACCGCCCGTCGGCCGCGCGCTTCGGTCAATCGAGCTTCGGCCAACCTTACGAGCACATCGCCGAGCTCGTGAACGAGACCGGGAAAGATTGCTGGATCACGATTCCCGAGATGGCGACGCCCGACTTCATCACGCAGTTCGCGCAGTTCATGGCGGCCCGCCTCGACTTCTCGCGCATCGGGGCGGCGCGCGCCCAGGCCGGGTTCACCACGCCGTTCCAGATCATCGTCGAGAACAGCAACGAGACCTGGAATCAGGGATTCACCGCGTATGCCACGTTCCTGGCGGCGGCGAACGCGATGTCCACGCGCTATTCCGGCAAGTACACGGGAGCGTACGGGCCTTCGTGGATGTCGGGGTCGAGCGACCTCATGAAGGTGGCCCAGTACGAGGCCGACCGCCTGGTGCAGATCGGCAACGCGTTCCGCGCGGCGTTCGCCGCCGTCGGCAAGGCGACCGCGATCGCGCCGGTGCTCTCGGGCTGGGCCCTCGGCGCCGTGTACAGCGACGAGGGGCTGCAGTTCATCAAGGCGAACTACGGTGACCCGAAGACCTACGTGAGCTACGTCGCGCAGGCGCCGTATTTCTCGACCGCCGACGACACGACCACCGGCTCGCTCGACACGCTCTTTCCCGCCCTGGAGACCAACATCGCGGGTATGGATGCCACGTTCCAGGACTTCGCGAAGCTGGGCGCGGAATACCGCGTCGGCATCGTCGCCTACGAGGGCGGGCAGTCGCTGACCGGGACCAAGAACCAGCCTATCAAGCACCTCGCGCAGCACGACGAGCGAATGTACGAGGCGTACAAGGCGTACCTCGCGCTCTGGAAGAAGGATTTCGGTGCGTCGCTCTTCATGCACTTCAGCCTGACGGGCGATCCGGGGCTCCCCGAGAACATCTACCAATACGGCTTCTGGGGGTCGATCCCCGGCGTCCTGGAGGATCCGGCGACGTGCGAGTCCAATCTGCCGATGCTGACCGGGAGCGAGGCGATCGCTTCGGTGGTCCATCATTGCCCGAAGTACCGCGCGCTGGCCGAGCAGGTGCCGTAGCGGCCCGCGCGGTCGATGAAGCGATCCATGTGTAAGGCCTCCGGCGAAGGCTGCCCATCGTTGCACAGGCAATGAACGCTAATGGCTTCGCTTGGGCCGCGCACGCTCGCTCAGTTCGGGGCTGCCGCGGTCGGTCGGGGTGATCGATCGGGAGCCCCATTTTCCACGGCGGTTCCAACGCTCGTTCCAACGGCGCCCGCCGAAGGTAGGTCACAGAGACGCCGTTCGACGTCGCGCCCCCCACCGGAGGCGCCGCGCCAACCCAGACACCCAACCGCAAAGAGGAATTCCCCATGAAACTCCAAGCTCGCCACGGACTCGTGTTTCTCGTCGCGCTCGCCGCATGCGGCGGCGCTTCTGCCAGCGGTCCGGCTCCGGCGACCCCGAGCACCGCCGGGGCGCTCGACGGGACGTCGTACGACGTGGTCCTCGAGTTCCCCGCCGCGCCCGCGGAGAAGGACACCCTCCGCTTCGCCAACCAGGCGTTCGAATCGACGGCCTGCACGGGCCTCGGCTTCCCTCGGTGGACCCCCTACGGCGCGCGCCAGGATGCCGGCGCCACCACCTTTCACGTGAAGACCGTCCACCCCTCCGGTACGACGATGGACTGGACCGGGAGCGTCAAGGGTGATGCCGTCGACGGGACGGTGAACCGCACGATGAACGGCCACACCGAAGCGCTCCCGTTCAAGGGCGCGCGGCATTCATAGGGGCAAGGAGGTGAACCATGGCACGCGTACTGGCTGAACAAGTCTTTCAAGAGCCGCTGACCGACGACCGCTACAAGGCATTCTCCAAGGCGCTCGATCCGTGCCTCGAGATTCGAAACGGGCACTGGCGACGGAGCTCCCTCGCGCTCGACAAGCTGCGGATGATCTGCGAGTTCGAGGCCCCCGACGCCGAGGCCGTCCGCGAGGCGTTCAACGCCTCGGGGCTCGCCTTCGAGCGCATCTGGACGGCGAACGTCTACGCCATCGAGGACTACCCCGAGATGCTGGCGAAGCTCAACGCGGCGGTGGCCGGGCAGGGGACCGCCGCGGCGAAGTGACCCGTTCCCAGCTTCCCGTGGTCGGCATCGACTACAGGTCGACGGCGCGGCATCCGTGCTTGCTGGCGACGTCCAAGGCTCCCCGAAGGAGTCAGGTCGTGAGGGCAACACCTTCACGCTGACGCCGTGTCACTAGCGCACGAACCGCAGCTTCATCGCCTCCCGCACCCTGCCGAGCGTCTCGGCCGCGGCAGTGTTCGCGCGCGCCGAGTGCGTCCGGATGATGTCGTGGAGAATGTCCTCGCGGCCCGGCGCGTCGAACCTCGCGCGCCGCTCGCGCATCGGCGCCAGGAGCGCGTCGATGGCGGCCGCGACCTCGACCTTCACGTGCCCGTCGCCGATGGCGTCGCCCCGCCGGTAACGGTCCTCCAGCTCCGCGACCCGCGCCGGATCGGTGATGAAGCTGCGGACGTACTGGAAGAGCGCGTTGTTCGTGTCGCCCGGCGCGTTCGTGTCGACGCGGCCGGTGTAGATCTGCGCCACCTTCTTCTTGATCTGCGCCGTCGTGTCGGTCAGGTAGATCGCGTTGCCGAGGCTCTTCGACATCTTCTGCGTGCCGTCGACGCCGACGAGGCGGCCCACCCGTCCCACGAGCCCCTCGGGGATCGGGAGCAGCCCGCCCGCCGCGACGTGCTCGGCGTCGGGCGTCGCCGGATCCACCCCGCAGTAGGTGTGATTGAAGCGCCGGGCCACCTCGCGGCACATCTCGATGTGCGCGAGCTGGTCCTCGCCGACGGGGACGAGCGCCGGACGGAACGTGAGGATGTCGGCGCACTGCCCGACCGCGTAGAGGGGAAACCCGAAGCTGTACTTGTCGCCGAGCCCCTTCACGTCGAGCTCGTCCTTCAGCGTGGGGTTGCGCATGACCCGGTTGAAGGGCAGCAGCATCGACAGGTGCCATGTGAGCTCCGTGATCGCCGGCACCTCGCTCTGCACGACGACCGTGGCGCGCTCGGGATCGATGCCCGCGGCGAGCCAGTCCTTGAGGATCTCGAGCGTGTCGCGCGCGATCTCGGAGGGCTGATCGGCGCGCGTCGTGAAGGCGTGCAGGTTGGCGATGAGGAAGTAGCACTCGTACGCGTCCTGCAGCCGCGCGCGGTTCTCGAGCGATCCGACCCAGTGGCCGATGTGGAGCTTCCCCGAAGGGGTGTCGCCGGTGAGGATGCGCGCGCGCGGCGCGGTGGAGGTGCTCGTCGATGGCATGCGCGTACGCTAATGCACCGCCGTCGAGAGGCGATCAAGCATTCAGCCGTGCACCCCCCCACGCGCAGCTTGATTCCATCGCGACGGCGGTGCGCTAGAGCCCGGGGGCCGGCGTCACGAAGACCTGACCGTAGTTCGCCGGGACATCTATGGTGAGCGGGCTTCCGACGCCGGTCGCGGTTCGTTCGAGTTCCTGACCCCCCGGGCGGTTGAGACGGTCGAGCAGCTCGCGGTAAACGCCCGGCGCGGGGGCGGGGAGGGTGATGGAGCGTGACGCATCGGAGAAGTTGAGGACCACGAGTGCGATCTGATCGGGCGCGCCGCCCGTGCCAGGTGTTCCGCCGGCGATATGCGATCACGCCGTCGCCCGGCCGCGATTCTGCTGCTGCTACCTCATCTCTTCGAGCGTTTCTGTGCACTTGGCCCTGTTCCGAACGCAGTGCTCGTGGGCCCTCGCGTGTCTCCTGGACACGTGTGTTACGATCGGGGAATCCGCCTGGAGCAAGGCTTCGGGGCCCGAGCGCGGCCGGATGGACCCACCCAATTTCGAACAGTATCGCGTTTTGGTCGAGCACACGCCGACGATGGTCTGGCGAGTGGGGATCGATGCAAAGTGCGATTACGTGAACGCCCGGTGGCTCGACTTCACCGGGCGTCCTCTTCCGCGTGAGCTGGGAGACGGGTGGATGGAGTCCGTTCACCCCGACGATCTCCATCACTGCGTCATCCACTACCGCACTCACTTCGAACGGCGCGAAGCCTTCGAGATGGAGTACCGGCTTCGCCGCCACGACCGCGTCTATCGGTCCATCCGCCATCGTGGCGTACCCTACACGGACGCCGCCGGCGCCTACGCCGGCTTCATCGGGAGCGGGTCGGAGGTCGACGAGCTTCGAGATCACGATGTCGCCTCGCCGGCTGCGGATCTCTTCGAGAGGTCCCTCGACCACCTTTGCGTCGCGGGGCTCGACGGGTACTTCAAGCGAGTCAACGCGTCATGGACGAAGACGCTCGGGTGGTCGCCAGGAGAGCTGATGGCGAGGCCCTCCCTGGACTTCGTGCACCCCGCGGACCGAGAGGCCACGCTCGCCAGCCGCACGGGCTTGAAGGCGGGCGTGCCGCTGCTCCGCCTGGTGAATCGGTATCAGTGCAAAGACGGCACCTACCGCTGGTTCGAATGGAAGTCGGTGGCGCATGTCGAGCAAGGTCTCGTCTACGCGGTCGCGCGCGACGTCACCGACGAGAAGGAAGCCCAGCGCGTGCTCCGGGAGATGACGGAGAACCTCACGACGACGCTGAACAGCATCGCGGACGGAGTCATCGCGATTGACGCCGATGGGGCCGTGACACGCCTGAACCCGGTGGCCGAGAAGCTCACCGGCTGGACGCACGCAGACGCCAGGGGTCGGCCGATCGGCCTGGTGTTCAACATCGTCGATGCCGAGACGCGCGCCGGCGCGGGACTCGCCGTCGAGCGGACCCTTCGGGAAGGGGTCCCCGCGGCCTTGACGAACCAGACCCTGCTCATCGCGCGGAGCGGCAACGCGTTGCCGATCGCCAGCACCTGTACGCCCATGATGGACGCGGACGGGCGATCGAGCGGCGCCGTGTTGGTCTTCCGGGACATGAGCGCCGAGAAGGCGGCCAACGAGGCTCGAAAAAGGCTGCAAGCGCAGCTCATTCTCGCGGATCGCATGGCGTCCGTGGGCACCCTGGCGGCGGGCGTCGCGCACGAGATCAATAACCCCCTCGCCTACGCCGTCGCGAACCTCGACCTCATGATCGAGGAGGCACGAACGCTCGGCTCGGGGGCCTCAGGCGGGGAGTGGGTGGAGATGGCGGTCGAGGCCCGGCAAGGAGCCGAAAAGATCCGGAAGATCGTTCGCGGTCTCGACACGTTCTCTCGCGCGGGAGAGGAGCGGCGGGCGCTCATCGAGGTGAACCCCGCGCTCGAGTTGGCCATCACGATGGCCTTCAACGAGATCCGCCACCGGGCTCGCCTCGTGAGGGACTTCGGCGACATCCCGCACGTCGAGGGCGACGACGGCCGCCTCGGGCAGGTCTTCATCAACCTCCTCGTCAACGCCGTCCACGCCCTGCCGGAGGGCGACGACGAGACGAACGAAATCCGCGTCGTCACGTCGACCGACGCGGTGGGTCGAGCCGTCGTCGAGATTCGAGACACGGGCTGCGGCATCTCCGCGAGCGTGATCGGACGCATCTTCGACCCCTTCTTCACGACCAAAGCGATCGGCGTGGGAACCGGGCTGGGACTCTTCATCTGTCACAACATCGTGGCCAGTATGGGCGGCGAGATCACGGCGAGCAGCCAGGAGGGGCGCGGCTCCACGTTCCGGGTCGTGCTCCCGGCGGCGCCCTCTCGTCCCCGGCCCACCCCGGCCGTCATGACCCCAGCGGCCCCGGCGACCGGGCGCCGCGCCGCCGTTCTCATCGTCGACGACGAGCGGGCGGTCGCCGCAGCGCTCGGCCGAGTGCTCCGGGAGCACGACGTCACGATCGTGAACACCGCGAGGGAGGCGCTCAGCCTCGTCTTCTCGAGCAAGCACTTCGACGTCGTCTTTTCGGATCTCATGATGCCAGAGATGTCGGGGATGGAGTTCTACGACGAGGTCGCCCGGCACCGCCCGCGAGCGGCCGAACGAATGGTCTTCATCAGCGGAGGGGCGTTCACGCCGGCGGCGAGAGCGTTCCTCGATCGGGTCCCGAACGAACGGATCGCGAAGCCCTTCGACGCCGGGACCATGAGAGCGCTGGTCCAGTCGTTCGTGAAGTGACGCGTGAACATTTAGCTGAGGGTCCGACCCTCGCGTCGCGTCCTTTTCGCCTTGTACAGGGCAGTGCCTGCGGGCGAGCCTTCGACCTGTGAAATCGCCCCCCTCTAAGGCGCGGCGCACCCCGCGCAGATCTGCCCTTCGGTCGGCGCGCCCCTACCGCTTCAGCGCCGCCGCGACGATCGGCTTTGCCCATTCGGGGACCTCCGCGGCGCTGCACATTCGCCTGATGCGGCCCTTCGCCAGGTGGAGCACGAGCGTCGGACGGGGGGCCGCGCCCGCGTCCGGATCGGCCTCGACGCTGTTGTCGTAGACCTTGAGCTCTGTCAGGGCCGGCAGGAGCTCGACGAGGTGCTCGCGGCCCTTGTCGTAGCGACGCCGGATCGCGGCTTCGGGGATGCCGTGGCCGCCCTTGGCGACCCTCGCCGCCACGCGCGCGACATGGAGCTCCGGGCTCGCCAAACCCACGTACGAGACCCGCACTTCGAGCCCGGCAGCCGCCGCTCCGCTCAGCAGCCCCGCGAAGGTCTCCCCCCCGAGGGTCGTCTCGAACATGTAGTCGAGGCGCGCCGCGATCGCGCGCTCGAGGAGCCGCTTGCCCTGCCGCCACGCCGCGGCGTTGGCCTCCGGCAGCGTCGCCTGGGCGTTCGCGGCGAGGATCCGGCGCGTCGCGTCGTCGGGGTTGAAGTAGACGGCACCGGCGCGGACCGCCATCGCCCCGAGGATGCTGCTCTTCCCCGCACCGTTCGTGCCGGCGAGCACGAAGATGCGGCCCTTCTCAGCCAACCTTTCGTCGCCTTCGGGCGACGGCGACCGCCGCCGCCCCGAGATCGTCGGGCGACGCGTTGAACGCGGCCTTCATGCCCGCTCGCGCGCCGGGCGCCTGCATGCGGGCGAGCAACCGATCGAACTCGGCGGTTAGCACGTCGAGGGTGTGGTCGGGCCGGGTGACGAGCGCGCGGAACTCGTCGAAGGAGACCAGAACGGCCCTGGGCGTGTTCTGCTTGTGGATGACCACCACACCGCGGCGCGCGGCCGTCTCCATCATGTGGGCGAACTCGTTCCGCGCCTCGGTCGCCGAGACCTCTTCGAGCTCGACCTCTTTGGCCGAGACGTTGCGCAACGTGGCGAGGGCGCCGCGAAGCAAACTGGCCGGGGAGGGCGGGCTCGCCGGGGCAACGTCTTTCAGCGCGGCCGGTGCCGTGGAATCCTTCATTCGAGACCTCGGATGTCCATTCTAGACAGAATGTACAGAACGTCCAACCACCCACCCGCGCCGGCGCTCCCGCGTTCGGCTCGTCCCGTCCGTGCGCCGCTCGTCCGAGGACAGCCGTCCGGAGCGTGATCGGAGCCAATGCCGAAAGTCCTCATGGCGCCCCCACACCGTCGACGCTGGTCACGATCCTGTCCATGCGTCAATCGCAGAGGTGTCGGACCAGCGTCGGGGTCGAGGTCGTACGTCACCCTGGTGCTCTCCCCGGCGAGCGCTGCGGCCCTGGACCGAGGCCGATTACTTCGCGGCCACGGTGATTTTCCCGTCGGTCGCGCTGCCGCCATAGGTCGCCCAATATACGTGCATCGCATCGACTGCGATCCCCGTGGGACCCGCCTGGTTGGCCGCGATCACCGTCGGGCTGTCATTGCAGCCACCGATAGCGCACTTCGCCACCCTGCCGGTGCCCGCCACCATCTGCCCTGCAACGATGTTGTCACCCGCCTCGGTCCAGTACACGTTGTCGGCGTCCACCGCGATTCCGACAGCTCCGCTTAGACCCGATGCAAGCGTGGTCGGGCTGTTATTGCACCCGTTCTTCGCGCACTTGAGGATTCGCCCGAGTCCAGATCCGTAACTATCGACGATATAGACGTTCGCGTCGTCGAGCGCGATCTGCCGGAGCAGAGAGACGGCGCCAGAGTAAGTCATTCCGCTGGGATCCGTGATGGGTGGCCCGACCCTCAAGCCCGTGACGAGCGTCGTCACACTGCGGCTGCATTCATGGATGGCGCACTTCATGAGACCCCCCAATTCGACGGCCCAGTAGATGCTCGCGGCGTCAACCGCGATGCCCGTGGGCGGGAGCGCTGGTGAGGTCGACGCGGTGGGGCTCGCGCAACCGCCGATGGGGCATGTCGCGATTTGCGAAGTGTCGTACGTCGTCCAATAGGCGCTGGACCCGTCCACGGAGAGCGCGTAGGCGAACCCGGGTGCGAGCATCTCCGGGGCGTTGTTGCAGCCGCCGAGGGAGCACTTGAAGAGATGCGCGGAGCCCGCGGGATCGCTCGATAACGGCGTGGTGTCGTTCCAGTAGACGCTGGTCGCGTCCAACGCGATGGGCAGCGGTGTTCCGTGCGTCAGGCCCTGCTGTCGCCCGGACGCGAGGGCTGTCGGATGGTTGTCGCAGCCCGCAATGGCGCATTTCATCACTTGCCCGTCGGTGTAAGGACCGGCCGGCTTTTCGCCCGTAGGCGGGGGGGGAGTCCCCATGTTGATCCAATAGACGTTGGCGCAATCCACCGCGAGCCCAGAAGGCATGTGCTGCCCCGTCGCAAGAACGCCCGCCGACACGGAGTTGCCGCCGGTACACACGCTGGAGGCATCCGGGGAAGCGCCGCTTCCGACAGGGGTTCCTCCGCAACCCGACCCCCCGGTCAAGCTGGCTGCGACGGTAAACGCGAAGACGCCAAAGTTCATGGTCATCGGGGCCTGGCTCTTGGTCCTGCGGAGCACCAGCGTAGCCCCATCCGGCGGTCCCAGTCACATCGCGGCCGACCGAGCTAGTCGTCTCGCTTTCACTGATCTTGTCAACATGCGGCACCGACAAGGACTGCCACTCCTTTTGATGAACCATCCGAGGCCGCGTGCTGCTGGGCGCGCCGATGCTTGCGGCGCCCGTGCACGGCGAGTACGACTGCCCCATCGCTACGGTCTTCGTGAGCAGCGGCGAAAGGCACGCAGATGCTGTGGTCATTCGGTTCTTTGGGATCAAGCACCGCTCGCGTGAGACACGCGTTCTCGGGTGCCGTTGTGGCGATCGCCGTTGCCGCCGTCGGGTGCCACGACCATCACGGTCATGAAGAGCCGCCCGTCGCGGGTCCCATCCGGGTGGGCTTCATCACCTCCCTCACGGGGAACTACTCGGCGCTGGGGAGCGAAGACAAGAAGGCGGTGGAGCTCGCGGTCGAGCAAATCAACGCTGCGGGCGGGCTGCTCGGCCGCCAGGTCGAGCTCGTGACGCGCAACGACCAGACCCAGCCCGACCAGGCCGTGCTTGCCTTCAACGACTTGAAGGGCACGGACATTGCCGCCATGATCGGGTCTGTCTTCTCCAACGCGGCGCTGGCCGCCGAGCCCCTGGCCCAACGAGAGGGGATTCCGTACCTCTCGCTCGCCCCGGCCAAGGAGCAAGTCGAGCCGATCAAGTCGTACGTCTTCGTCGTGCCGGCACTCTCGGCGATGTACGCCGAGCGCTATCTCCAGTACATGCAGTCGCAGCACCTCACCAAGATCGCGGTGGCCCACGACACCAAGAGCGCGTATGCCGTCGGGGGGCACGCGGCCATGACGTCGCTGGCCCCGAAGTACGGCGTCGAAATCGTCAAGGACGAGGAGTTCGAGACGACCACGAGCGACTTCAGCGCGGCGTTCACGCACGTCAAAGAGTCGCCGGCCCAGGCCTTGGTCTTCTGGGGGACGGGCGCGCCGGGCGTGACCGTCGCGAAGCAATACGCGACCTCGGGGTTGAAGACGCCCCTTTTCCTGACCGGGTCGCAGGCGAGCAACCTCTGGCTGGAGCCGGTCGGGCCGGCGGCGGAGGGCATCACGATCCTCAGCGCGATCGGCGTGGTCGGCGCGTCCCTGCCGGATGGCCCGCAGAAGCAGATCATCGATCAGATCGCGGCGCCATATCGGGAGAAATATGGCTATGCGCCGCCGCAGTTCGCGCAAGACGGCTACAGCGCGTGCCTGCTGCTCTTCGAGGCCGTCAAGAAGGCGGAGAGCACGGACCGAACCAAGATCCAGCAAGCGCTCGAGCACATGACGCTCATCACGCCCAACGGCAAGTTTCAATACACGGAGGCGGACCACTCGGGCCTCGGCCCGGCGTTCATTTCGGTGAACGTCGTGAAGGACGGGCAGTTCGTTCCGACGGAGTGGGCCAAGGAGCAACTGATGAAGACCGTCGCCGCGGAGTGATGGACTGCGCGATGCTCCGGATCGAGGGGCTGAGCCGTCCGTTCGGCGGCGTGTACGCGGTTCGGAACGTGAGCGTCGACGTAGCGGACGGGGAGCTCCGCGGGATCATCGGGCCGAACGGAGCCGGCAAATCGACGCTGTTCAATCTCATCAGCGGGCACCTGCGTCCCACGCAAGGTCGGATCACGCTCCGGAGCGAGCGGATCGAAGGCCTGAGCGCGCACGAGCGCGCCAGGCGCGGCATCGCCATCGTGTTTCAAGGTGCGCGCATCTTCCGCGGCATGACGGTACGGGAGAATGTCATGGTGGGCGCCCATGCGCGGACACGGCATGGCTTCCTCGATGCTGCCCTGCGGACGCCTCTCCACAAGCGCGAAGAGCGCGAGATCCGGCAGAGCACTGACGCCGCGCTCGAGCGGGTCGGCCTCGCCGATTGGGCGGACCGGTACGCAGAGGCGCTCCCCCTCGGCCAGCAACGAACCATGCAGGTGGCCAGAGCGCTCTGTGGCGAGCCAGCGCTCCTGCTGCTCGACGAGCCGGCGTCCGGTCTGCGCGCTCGCGAGCGGCACGAGCTCGCGCGGCTCATCGAAGGCTTGCGCGGCGGCGGGCTGACGATCATGCTCATCGAGCACGACGTCCAGTTCGTCTCCAACCTGGCGGATCGCCTCACGGTTCTCAACCTCGGAGAGATCCTGGCCGAGGGCGCGCCGGAGGAGATCCGCCGCAACGATGACGTCATCACGGCGTACCTGGGAAGAGAGCCGGCGCCGTGATCGAGGTGCGCGATCTCATTGTCCGATACGGGGCGGCGACCGCGCTCGATCGCGTGTCTCTCACCGTTGCACCAGGCGAGATGGTCGCGCTCGTCGGACCGAACGGCGCCGGCAAGTCGACGTTCGTCAACACGCTGTCAGGCATCGTGCGCTCCGCTGGCGGGCAGTTGATCGTCCGCGGCCGGCTGGCGCACGTGCCGGAAGGCCGGCAACTGTTCCCCGATCTCACCGTAGACGACAACTTGAAGCTCGGCGCGTGGAGGGTTCGCGATCGTGACACGTCTTGGGTTTACGAGCTCCTGCCGGCTCTCGCGAAGACGCGCAGGCAACGGGCAGGGACCCTGTCCGGCGGGCAGCAACAGATGGTCGCCTTCGGCCGGGCCCTCATGTCGCGGCCCGACGTGATCGCGGTCGACGAGCTGTCTCTCGGCCTCGCACCGATCATCGTGTCCGATCTGGCTCGCCACCTCGTGGAGCTCAACACGTCACGCGGCCTGGCGGTTCTTCTCATCGAGCAGAATGCCCGCCTGGCGCTCTCGATGTGCCGCCGGGCGTACGTCCTCGAGGCCGGCCGCATCGTCGCGCAGGGACCCTGCGCGGAGCTTGCAAACAGCGCCGAACTCTCGAACGCGTACCTCGGCGGATCCATCGAAGAGTCCGCGTGAGCGCTTTTCTCTCTTATCTCGTCAGCGGCATCGCAGTCGGCTGCGGATTCGCGCTCATCGGCAGCGGACTCGTGATCATCCACCGCGTCACGCACGTCGTGAACCTCAGCCAGGGGATGTACGCGGTCGTGGCCGCGTTGTCCGCGGCGACCTTTCTCGCCGCGGGGTTGCCGCACGGCGTGGCGGAGCTATGCGCCGTCCTCGTGGCCGTGGTCGCCGGACTGCTCACAGGCCTCGTTGCGATCGGCCGCCGGGGGACGACGCCGCTGTCTTCCCTCATCATCACGTTCGCGGTGGGCATCTTCGCCTACGCCGTGGAGGTGCTCACCTGGGGCGATCAACCGCGTTCGTTCCCCGGACTGCCGGGTGCGATCGAGATCGCGAACGTGCGGGTGCAGGAGCAATATTTGCTCGTGGTCGTCGCCAGCGCGGCGATCTTTCTCGCGCTGGACCTGTTCTTCGAGCGCGCGTACCTCGGCAAGGCGCTGAGCGCTTGCTCGAGCAATCCGTACGCTGCTCGCGTCGTCGGCATCGACGTGACACGCATGGGGCTCTTCGCGTTCGCGCTCGGCGGAGCGCTCGGGGGACTCGCCGGGGTGCTCCTCGGCCCGCTTCGCCCGACCTCGTTCGACTCCGATGTCTCGCTCGTCATCGAGGGCTTCGCGGCCGCCATCCTGGGCGGGCTGACAAGGCCCATTCTTGCCCTGATGGGGGGCCTCTTGCTCGGCGTCGCCGAAGCGATGGTGGCTGGCTACGTCAATGGGTCCTACCAAACGGACGTCGCCCTGGTCCTGATGCTCGCCGTCATGATCGGACAGACAGCGCGCCGTCCTTCCCTGGACGCGGAGGGACAGTGAAGCGCCCGCCCCGCACGCATCGAGTCGTCGCCGTCGTCGCCGTCGTCACGCTCGTCTTGCCCGCCGTGCTCCGCGAGAGCGCGCTGTCGGTCTACATCCTGCTGGAGCTCGCGGCGATCGTCACGGTCGGCGTCTCGCTGCTCATGGGATACGCCGGGCAGGTCTCGCTCGGCCAGGCGGCCTTCTACGCCTCGGGCGCCAACGCCGCCGCGCTGCTGTCGCTACACGGTTTTCCGACCGGGATCGGCCTGCTGGTCGCGCCGATCGTGGCGGCCGTTTTTGCGTTGATCGTCGGCATCCCGCTCCTCCGGCTGCGCGGCCATCACCTGGCCTTCGCGACGCTGGCAACCCAGCTCATCTACCTTTCGATGGTGGGACGGATGCACCTGACCGGAGGGGACATTGGACTGCAAGGGATCCCGCCGCTGACCCTCGGGCCGTTCGTGCTCCACGCGGACCGGAACTACGCCTATCTCGCCTGGGCGGCGTTGGCGCTGGTCGTGCTGATTACGCACAACGTGATGACCTCTCGGCCGGGACGAGCTCTGCGCGCGCTGGCGACGAGCGAGGTCGCAGCCGAGTCGTCGGGAGTCCCCGTGGGGCGCTACAAGCTGGCCGTCTTCGCGCTCGCCGCGGGATTCGCCGGGCTCGCCGGTGGGATCTACGCATTCTACGTCGGCTACGTCGCGCCGGGTTCCTTCCCGGTCTTGCTGTCGTTCGAGTACGTCGTGATGGCGGTCGTCGGTGGGCTCGGGACAATCGAAGGGGCGCTCGTGGGCGCCGCGCTCGTCACTGTCGTCGTTCAGTCGCTCAACCAGGTGGCGACGCTCGGCGGGATGCCCAGCTACGCGCCAATCGTTCTTTCGTATGCGGCGTACTCGGGGCTCTTGATCGTCGCCGTGCTCTTTCTCCCGCAAGGGATCGTGGACAAGGAGCGGCTGCGCGCGCTCGCGACTCGTTGGCGGGCAAGGTGGACGACGCCCCGATAGGCTGCGGATGGATCGGTGGGTACGTAGCCGTAGCCACCGGGTCGCCAGACGACTCGGGCCGAGCCACACGCCGTGATGAGCGAAGGTTCAGCGCTCCGAAGGCCGAGGTCCGGAGTCCAGCGGGCGGACCTACGCGCGGGTGAACCGAGCCTCGCCGTCCGTGTCGGTCGGGGCATCCCACGTGCCCGTCGGTCGATGCGACGCGCAGAGCGTCGAGGCCGTGGGCGACGCTGCCGACGGGCTTTAGGATGCCGACGGGCAGCGCCGCGCCGAGCGCCGACTGCGAGCGTCATGATGAGAACTACACCGTGACGACAGGGTGTAGATCCGATCGTGACGTAGGAATCGCGGGAATTTTCGCGAGCGGACGAGGGTTCGAGCGTGCATGACGATGCCGAACCCAGCGACGAGCGTGAAGTGGGCCACGAGTGCCCCGGGGGAGACCCCTGTTGACTTTGCGCGGGGCCGCGGAGGATAAATTGAGGGCGATGGTCGACCTCGTCCGTTCGGAAGCAAGCCCAGAAGGGGACGCCGCTCCCGTGGTGTACGACCGGTCCACGCTCGCGCGGGTCATCGCGGCGTCGTCCGTCGGTACGCTCTTCGAGTGGTACGACTTCTATCTTTACGGCAGCCTCGCGCTGTTCTTCGGGAGCCGGTTCTTCCCGCCAGGCAACGAGACCGCGCAGCTCCTCGCCAGCCTCGCGACGTTCGGCGCCGGCTTCGGCGTGCGCCCGCTCGGCGCCGTGGTCTTCGGCCACCTGGGGGATCTCGTCGGCCGCAAATACACGTTCCTCGTCACGATGGCGACAATGGGAATTTCGACGGCGCTCATCGGAATCTTGCCGACCTACGACAAGGTCGGCCTCCTCGCCACGGTGCTCCTGGTCTCTCTGCGGCTCCTCCAGGGGCTGGCGCTCGGCGGCGAATACGGCGGGGCGGCCACGTACGTGGCCGAGCACGTTCCCGACGACAAGCGCGGATATTACACGAGCTTCATCCAGACGACGGCCACGCTCGGCTTCTTCTTGAGCATGGGCGTCATCGGAATCACCCGCTCGTCGGTCAGCGAAGGAGAGTTCAAAGCGTGGGGATGGCGCCTGCCGTTCTTGCTCTCGTTCCTTCTCCTCGCCGTCTCGCTCTACATGCGCGTTCGCATGCGCGAGTCGCCGCTCTTCACGAAACTGAAGGCGAGCGGCAAGGCTTCGAAGAACCCGATCAAAGAGAGCTTCACGAATCCCGTGAACCTCCGCTACGTCTTGCTCGCGCTCTTCGGGGTCACCGCCGGCCAGGGGGTCGTCTGGTACACGGGCCAGTTCTACACGCTGACCTTCATGCAGAGCGCACTCAAGATCAACTGGAAGACCGCCTACATTCTCATGTCGGTGGCGCTGGCGCTGACGACGCCGCTCTTTCTCTTCTTCGGGTGGCTCTCCGATCGCATCGGCCGAAAGAAGATCATGCTCGCCGGCTGCCTCCTCGGGGGCCTCACGTACTTGCCGATCTTCATGGGCCTGAAGGCGTTCTCGAACCCCGACGGACTGCCCGTCGCCGACCCGGCTCAGCTGAACGCGCCCGCCATGGTCGGGCTGCTCGTCCTGCAGATGGTCTACGTGTGCATGGTCTACGGACCGGTGGCGGCGTTCCTGGTCGAGCTCTTTCCGACCAAGATTCGCTACACTTCGATGTCTCTGCCGTATCACCTCGGCAATGGCTGGTTCGGCGGGTTTCTCCCGCTCATCGCGACCTCGCTGACGACCTCCGCCTGGGCGAAACAGACATTTGGCAGCGGCTCGATCTACGTGGGGCTCATCTATCCGGTCGCGATCTGCGCGCTGACGCTCGTCGTCGGCGGGTTCTTCATCCGTGAGACGAAAGACCGCAAGATCGACGCCTGAGTCCACCTGGATGGCTTGCGTGATGCGGTCGGGCTCGCTCATGCCGCCGACTCTAGAACCAGCGGTGCCTTCCTCCAACATCCAGCGTGTTCCCGTGCGAGAGCGTTCGCACCACCTGGCTCATTCGCCCGCCACCGAGACAGTCGCGAACCCAAGGGTGCACATTCCGCAGCCCGCGCCGTTCGGCTCGGTGGTGGTGGACTCGGGAGCGATCGTCTCGCTCATCAGATGATTGCCGTTGAGCGAAAGGTTCAGACCCAGGTGCGTCGGTACGCCCTGAACGACGATATTCATCTGAAAGTGACCGGGGATCGGTGTGCAGCTCATCCCCTGACAGGCGGTGCCGTTGCAAACGACCGGGGGGCACGACTCCACGGAGACCAGGGCCAGCGTGATGTTCGAGCCCAAGCTGCAGGCTCCCTGAACGCCGCTCACCGGCGGCGGATCGGGCACGTCGATCGTGCACTGCTCCGGTGTGCCGTCCACGGTCAACGCGAGTGTGTAGTTCCCCGCCGCCCAGGCGTCGCTTGGAGATTGCAGCGTGACGGCAGTCTGATTGCAAATGTAGTAGACGCCCTCGCACGAGTGCCCGGCGAGAGTCCCACAAGCAGCAGTCGCCAGCGCGCACGCCACCACGCCCGCTCCCCACACGTGCTTCACCCGGCAATGCTACCATCGCGCAATCGCCTTCCGCCACACGCAAGAACGAGCGAAGCAGCGGATGGGGACCCTCCCCAAAGGAGGACTTCCGAGGTTACGCCGCCGTGTACGTCGTCGCCCGCTTCTGGCCCTTGGCCTTCAGC
>CALFNG010000207.1 GCA_937902985.1 uncultured Myxococcales bacterium | reverse complement strand
ACCGTGTGCCGGCCGGCGCCTCGGCGGGGGCAGCCGTCGTCGACGCAGGCGGAGCCTCGCTCGACGCGGGGCTCGGCGAGGGGCTCGGCGCGAGGCCGAGCGTAGACGCGGCGGGCGCGGGCGCGGCAGCCATGGCCCCATCGCTCGAGGGCGCGTGCCCGTTGAGTTCATCGACGAGCGACAGCGTGCCGGCGCCGCCGTTGGCGACGAGATGCTGGCCGGCGGCGACCCGGACGCCAGCATCGGCGAGCGGGCCGTCGACCATCACCGAACCCTTGTGGAGGCGGAGATCGAGGGTCTGTTCGTCTACGCGCCACGCGAGGTCGAACTCGGTTCCGGTCACGTGCACGACGTAGGGCCCCGCATCGAGGGTCCACGTGGCGTGGGGCTCCGGACGAATTCGAACGTGGAGCATTCCGCCCTCGAGCATCACCCGGGCCCCGTGCACCTCGAGATGCGAGACCCGAACGCGCGTCCCCGGAGCGACCCCGAGCTCAGAGCGATCCGAGAACCGCAGGGTCGCCTCGGCTCCCGTGGTGGCGATGTACCCGCCCTCGCTGACGGTCGCGTTCGTGACCTGGTAGGTGAGCGCTCGATCGCGGAGCCGGAGCGTGACCCCTAGCGCCGAGGCGGCGAGGGCCGTCGCCGCGACGAGCTTGAACGTGCGACCGTGGCGCTCCCCCCGCGCGCGGACCGCGCGCTCGAGCCGGTGCAGACCGGCCCACTCCTGCGGCGTGAGGTGCTTTGCCGGCGCCTCCCTCGCCAGCTCGGCGAGCCGTTCGACGAGCTCGTCGCCTCTCGGACGCTCGTGCGGCGGCGTCATGGATCCTCGGTCGGCGCGAGCTTGGCCACGTAGCCGACGAGCGCATCGTCACGGCTCGCGCTGGCCAAGACCCTTCGCCACGCCCGCGAGACGCGCCGCTTGGTCGTGGCGAGCGATACCCCGAGCGCCTGCGACACATCGACCAGCTCGAGCCCTTCGAGGAACCGGAGGGTGAACACCGTACGGTCCTCGCTGCCCTGGCGATCCAGGATGCGATAGAGCCGGACGACCGCCTCGCGCGAGTCGAGATCGGAGTCCGCCGCCCGCGCGTCGGGGATGTCGCCGAAGCGAAGCCACCGGAGGGCTGCCCGGCGGCGCAGTTCGTAGCGGATCATGTGGGCGGTGATCGCGATCACGAACGCCTTGAGCGCCTGGGGTTCGCGCAGGGTGTGGACGCGCTTGAAGAGCGTCAGGAACACTTCCTGGACGAGGTCGTCGACCTCGTGCTCGGGCCCGAATGCGCGCTTGAGCATCCGGTGGACCATCGGCGCGAATCGCTGCCACGCCATGCGCGGCGCGCGGTGATCGCCATCGAGCAGGACCCTGGCGATGGCCGCGTCGTCGAGGTCCGCGTGCGCGACCTCGGGGAACGCGAGCACCCGCCCGACACTCTCGGCAGGTGACGGCTTTCCCTTCGAGCGCTCGGTCGCGGAATCTGCCACCAAGTAGGGAGGTGACTCCCGGCAACCGGCGCGGCTCAAGCGAATTCGTCACGTGTCGGCTCCCACCGGAATGCTCGCCTGGTACCGCAATGCGTCAGGGGCATGCCGCGACGCGCGTTCGTGGCAGAAATTCGCCGTTGCGACGGTAGCGTCTGCGTGCGCGCGGGGGGAGCCAGTTCAGAAGTATAGAGAGGCCGTTCCGAGGACCGTGAGCGGCGGAGCCGCCTCGAGATGGACCGCCGAGGCGGCGCGCGGCGTACCCGGGTTCACGCTCCAGTTGGAGACGTAGTACTCCTCGTCGTCGGCGTAGCGTAGATCGAGCAGGTTGAAGGCGTCGACGCCCACTTCGACGCTCCCGTACCGGAGCGCGGCGCTGGCGTTCAAGACGTGGTTCGACGGGCCCTTGATCGTGTCGTTCAGCTCTGTCAGAAAGCGATTCGCGAGGAACGTGTAGCCGACCCCGACGCGGGCGTTGAGCGGCCGGCCCGCGACGTCCATCACCTTTCCCCGTGCGGTCAGATCGGCGCGCAAGACGGCGGGCGGGACGCCTGGGATGTAGTGGTCGACGCCCGCAACGAGCGTGTGAAATGTGCCCGTTGCCACCGACGCCGCCACCGAAGCCAGCAGCCACTCGAAGGGCTTTGCCACCATCGAGGCCACGATGCCGCGGCGGGTGCTCGACCCCTCCGTCGTGAAGCCTCCCGACGTCGCCTCGAAGACGAGCTCGTTGGCGACCCACGTCTCGAACAGCGACAAGGTCGCGGTGTAAGCGTGCCTCGGTGTCTGCGCCCGGAAGCCCGCCTCGACGGATCGCACCTTCGAGTACGGCGTGGCCCCCTCTTGAACGCTCGGCCCCCCGCCTGCCACGCCGGCAGATGTCGCGACGCTCGCGGTCGCGTCGAGCGAGCGGAACCCTTCGCCGTAGGAGATCACGGGCGCGATCTCGGGCGTGACGTCGAACTCGACGGTCGCGCGGGGGCCGACGGCGATGCCCTGCGTGGCCCGCGAGACCCCGGGGATCGTCCCCGGCGCCGCCTGGGCGGGGGGTACGTCGTAGGCCAGTCGATCGTCGAGCGCGACATGGAGCAAGTCCGCGCGGATTCCGCCGGAGACGCGGAGCTTCTTCCAGAAGCGGAGATCGAGATCCAGGTACGCCGCGGCGTCGAGCGTACTCAGTCCTGCGTCGAGGCGACGGTCCCACGGCTCCAGGGTCTGCGGGCTGATGAGGCTCTTCGTCTGATCCGTGTGCCCGGCGCGGACATAGACCCCCGGTTCGGCCGTGCCCTCGAACCACGAGCCGACGACCCACGGCGCGCCGTGGAAGCGCGACGTCATCCCCAGGGCGGTCTCGGCGTTCGTCGTTTCCCAGAGATCGCCCATGCCCCCGGCGAGGTCCGGATCGAGCTGCGAGCTGTAGATGTTGCCGGTGAAGTTCTGGCGATCGCGAAAGCCCGTCCACATCACCCAGGGAGCGAATTCGAAGCGAGCGCCGCTCCGCGCGACGTGGTCGAAGTCGGCGCCGAAGATGACCCGCGACGCTTGCGCTCCCTGACCCTGCGTATAGAACGGGTAGCTGTCGTAGAGGCCGATGACCCCCGCGTCGACGTCGGCCTTGCGCACGACCCCCGGCAAGGTCGAGCGAGCACCGTACGCGGTGGCCAGCAAACGCAGGTGATCGCGCGAGCTCACGTCGATGCCGTACTGAGCGTTCATCGACCCCGACTCGCTCGCGCGGTTCTCGCCGAAGCCGTCGGTCCTGCGGAGCGCGAACGCGGCGAACGTCTCCTCGTCTGCCCCCTCGGGCGCGGCGATCCCCACGATGCGCAACTGGTTGAACGAGCCGTACGTGGTCTTGACCTGCATGCCGCGATCCGCGACGCCGAGGTCGAAGTAGGCGCTGCCGACGATCGCGGCGTCGCCCTGGCGGGGATCGTAGGGGCCCTCGAGAACGCGGACGCTTCGCACGACCTCGGGGATGATGAAATTCGCGTCGGCGTACCCCTGCCCCTGCACGTGGAGAGGGCTATTGATCGGGACGTTGCCGACGCGCATCTCGATTCCCGAGCCGTGCTCCAGGTCGAAGCCGCGGAGGTACACGTCGTTGCCGAGGCCTTCACCATCTTCGTGATCGACGAAGAACCCGGGGGCGGCCGAGAGCATCTCGCTCGTCTGCTGCCGGGGAGAGGCTTCGAGCAGATCGCGCTTGATGCGAACGTCGTCGATGCCCCGCGGCGATGACCACCCCATCCCGCGAACCTGGACGACCTGAGCGTAGCCCTCGTCTTGTTCGCTGGTGGAGAGCGGCGCGGGCACGGGTACAGGCGCGGGCGCGGGCGCGGGCGCGGGGAACACCACGACGTACTCGACGCGAGACCGGACAGGGCGGCCGTCGCGACTCGACGGGGTGAACACGGCGCCTTTCGCCGCCCTCGAGGCCGCGTCGACGAACGAGTCCGGGGCATCGGCGGGTGCCCGTGACACCGCCACGGCGGACTCGACGTGTCCCGACGCGTCGACGACGAGCTGCAGCACCACCTGGGTCTCGACGGCAGGCGCCCCGTCGGGGAACGGCGCTTCGATGGGCGCCGTCGGTTCGGCCGCGATCACCTGCGCGCGCGCGAGGGGCGAAGTCAGCCCGAGCGCGAGGCCAAGGAAGCCCGGGACGATTCTCGAGCAGCGAGGCGACCGCATCACATCAGGTTGAACTCGCCGACCAAGCCGCCGAGACTGCCGTCTGCGGCGGTTTGCGTATCGCCCGGTTCGTCCGACGTGAACGTGTACGCGCCCTCTGCGGCCGGAGTCGTGAACGTGGTCGTGACGCTCTTGCCGGGATTCACGGCCGGAATCGAAGCGCCCGCGGCGAAGCACGATTGCGTCGGGCACCCCTTGTCGTTGGGCGTTGACAGGCACTGAATGACGAAGTCATGCGGTCGCGTGCCGATGTTGGTCAGCGTCAGCGTCACCCTCGCGAGGTTCTGGACCGTGATGTTCGACTCGCTCGACCCGCTGTCGGGGGCTCCGACGCCGAACCCCGTGTCGCTCACGGTCAACTCGATCACGATGTTCCCACCGACGATGCCGTCTTGATCGCCGAGGTTGCAGCCGTAATCGCCGCCGCGGCTGCCGCTCACCGCGCTCGAGCCCGTGCCGCTGCTGCTGCTCCCGCACGCACCCGCGGCGACGATACCGGCGAGCGAGGCCGTCACGAAGAGGCGCCGCCGCGAAGCCGCGAGAGCTCCGTTGGAGCGGGCCGGGAGCGTGTCCATGGCGCTGCAGCCTAGAGGCCCGCGGGTGCGGCGGGTATCCGGCATTTGTCGGATGCGCGCCCTGCGCGAAGGGGCGCCCACGGGACGCCCATGGGGACCGTGGGAGACGGGCGGCTGAAACCGGCGCGATCTCGGCCCTGCGCCCTCTGCGCCTCTGTGGCCAATCTCGCTCTCGGATGAGATGAACCGAACGCGAGCGACGGCTACTTTCTGCCCGCCTCGGCCGCGAGCTTCTCGCGGTACTTCTTGCCCATCTCTTCTTGCTCTTGCTTCGGAACGACGGCGTAACGGGCGAACTCCATGGTGAAGGTGCCCTTGCCCTGCGTCGCCGACCGCAGATCGGTCGAATAGCCGAACATCGCGTTCAGCGGGACCTCGCAGGTGACGCTCACGTTGTCGCCGCCGACCGTCTCGAGGATGACGCCGCGGCGCTGATTGACCTGACCGACCACGGCTCCCTGGAACTCGATAGGCGCGTCGATCTCCACCTTCATGATGGGTTCGAGGATCGTCGGAGCGGACTTCGCGTAGGCCTCGCGGAATCCCATGAGCGCGGCGGTCTTGAAGGCCATTTCAGACGAGTCGACCGCGTGGGCCGCGCCGTCGTTGACGACGCACCGGATGCTCACCACGGGGAAGCCGATCATCGTGCCCTTGCGCACGCCTTCGCGGAAGCCCTTGTCGCAAGACGAAATGAACTCGCGAGGGATCGAGCCGCCCGAGACGTCGTCGACGAACTCGTAGGTCTCGACCGCGTCGGCGGGCAACGGCTCGATGTAGCCGAGGACGCGCGCGTACTGTCCCGAGCCACCCGTCTGCTTCTTGTGGGTGTAGTTGATCTCCGCGCGCCGCGTGACCGTCTCGCGGTAAGCCACCTGCGGTTTGCCGGCGACGACCTCGCAGGCGTACTCGCGCTTCATGCGCTCCATGTAGATGTCGAGGTGGAGCTCACCCATGCCGCTGATGATCGTCTGCTGAGACTCTTCGTCCTGGTGCACCCGGAACGTCGGGTCTTCCTTGGTGAAGCGGTTCAATGCCTTGGAGAAGTTGGCCTCCGCGGCGCGATCCTTGGGCGCAACCGCCAGCGAGATGACGGCGGCCGGCACGTGCATCGACGTGAGCGTCACGTTGACCTTGCCGTCGGTGAACGTCTCGCCCGAGCTCGCCTCGACGCCGTAGAACGCGACGATGTCGCCGCTCTCGGCCGACTCGATCTCTTCGCGATCTTCCGAGTGCATGCGGAACATGCGCGGCACGCGGACTTTGCGCATCTCGTTGCTGGCGTTGTAGATGGTTTCGCCCGCAGTGACCTTGCCCTGGTAGACGCGGAAGTACGTCAGCTGCCCGTATTTGTCCTGCTGCAGCTTGAACGCCAGCCCGATGAACGGCTTGGTCGGGTCCGACTCGACGATGATCTTCTCTTCCTTGTTGTTCTGGTCGTGGCCTTCGTTGACGACCTCGGTCGGGTTCGGCAAGAAGTAGACGATGGCGTCGAGCAAGAGCTGGACGCCCTTGTTCTTGATGGCGGAGCCGCACATCACCGGCGTCATCTTCAGCGCCAGCGTGGCGCGGCGGATGGCGGCGCGGAGATCTTCGGCGGAGATGGGCTCCTCCCTGAGGAATTTCTCGGCAAGCTGGTCGTCGACGTCGGCGACCCGATGGATGATCTCGTGGCGAGCTTCTGCGGTCTTCGCCGCGTACTCGGCGGGGATCTCTTCCTCGCGAACCGTCGCGCCGTCTTCGCCGTCGAAGTAGAAGGCCTTGCCGATGATCGGGTCGATGATGCCTTTGAACTCCGACTCCGCGCCCATCGGAACCTGGACGTTCACGGGGTGGTGCCCGAGCTTCTGCTTGAGCATGTCGGAGACCCGCTCGTAGTTGGCGCCGGGGTTGTCCATCTTGTTGACGAAGGCGATGCGGGGAACGCGGTAGCGCTTCATCTGGCGGTCGACGGTGATCGACTGGCTCTGGACGCCCTTGCCCGAGTCGAGCACGAGGATCGCGCCGTCGAGCACGCGGAGGGCCCGCTCGACTTCGATCGTGAAGTCGACGTGGCCTGGCGTGTCGATGATGTTGATGTTGTGGGGCTGGAGCTGCTCCTGCGAACCGTTCCACACGCAGTAGGTCGCGGCCGACTGGATGGTGATGCCCTTCTCGCGCTCGAGATCCATCGAGTCCATCTTGGCGCCGACGCCGTCCTTGCCGCGCACCTCGTGGATCTTGTGGATGCGACCGGTGTAATAGAGGATGCGCTCCGTGAGCGTCGTCTTGCCCGAGTCGATGTGAGCCGAGATTCCGATGTTGCGGATGCGGTCGAGGGGGATGCGTGCGGCCACGGGAGTGTCTTTCTATGTGCCAGGTGAACGAGCCGACTTCGCGATGTGCACCGTGCGCGCTCGGCGAGCGGGGGACGTAACCCCAGTCGCCCGCGTCCGCAACACAAACTGGCGGCGGCTCGGCCACTGATCTATAAGCCAGCCCGCGGAGTCAGCAACCACGCTCCGGTGCGCTTCGTAGGCGCTGGCCAGGTAGGTGCCGGTTAGGCGCCGCGAACGTTCGTCCGATCGTTCGACTGGCAGCGGACGGGGCGGCCGGCGTAGGTCTCAGCTCCGCGAGGATGGGGGGCGTGCGCCGGTAACCGGGCGCGCGTGGGATCGTGACCGCACCAACCCTATCGCAACGTGCCCGCCACCCGGCCGATGGAGACAGCCAAGCGCGCGGCGCTCATCGAAGAGCTGTGCCGTGAGAGTGACCTGGCCGAGCGGCTTCCGCTGGTGCCGCCCTCGGCGACGGTCCGCGGTCTCTATTTCGTCAACATCGAGCGGGCCGTCTCGAGCGCAGGCCACGGCGAGCGGTATGCGACGCTCTTCCCCAAGCGCTTTGGGACGGTTCTCTGGCACCCCGCGACCGACTTCCTGGTGCAGCTCGCCGTAGGGGGCGCGCTCCTCGCGGGGCCCGAGCGCGTCTACGAGGGAATGTTCGAGCTCGGACGCGGCAACGCCATCGCCTTCGGTGAGAGCCTTCTCGGGCGCACGCTCTTGCGGCTCTTGGCGCGCGATCCGAAGCGGCTGCTCCGGCAGGGGATCGCGGCCCGCCGCCAGAGCTGCAGCTTCGGGCGATGGGACCTCGAGTTTCGCGCGGAGCGAGAGGCCGTCGTCACGATGGTCGAGGAATATCTCTATATCGAGTCGTTTCTCATGGGCGCGGCCAAGGGAACGTTCGACGCCATCAACATTCCGGTCCGAACGGAAGTCGTGCTGAGGGACCGCTTCAACGGGCAGCACATTCTTCGATGGTGAAGGCCTCGTGCCTTTTCAGTGTTGAAGCCGTATCTTGCACATGTGGTATAAGATGTGCCGACCGCGCTCGGCGTGAACGCCGACTCGCGCTCTTCGCTTCGGCGCTTCGTGACCTGGGGGTGATCGCCAGCGTGCAGCCGCGCGGGTTCATTCCGCACGCCATCGCCGAGCGTCTCGGTCTGCCCCGCTCGTGTGCGGTTACCACCTACGAAGACATCGCCCACCTTGGCCGCCTGCGGCCCCGTCTTCAATCTCGCGCGCGCCCGGTCGCTGGGTCGAACGCCTCGTGGCGCGCTCATCGGTATGTACGGGCAGGGCGCCGGGTTCACGCGCGCGGCGGCGATCCTCGAAGCCGGATGATGTCGCTTCCCGTCCTGGGCGACTGAGTGGCACACTGAGCCACCTCCCCGGAGGGGTGTCTCACGCGCACGCTCATCCTCGTCTACAGCGAAGAGGCACTCGAAGGCTGGAGCCGGTTGGCCGAGTCGCTCCCGTGGGTCCGTGGCCGGGGGCTCGCCTTCGCCGTCCTCGCGGGCAACGTGCAGTCCGCCGTCGCCGAGCGTCGCGAGCGAGACTCGGCGTCGCCCATCGGGTTCATCGCCGAAGACGAACCGGCGGTTCTCGGGGCTCTCGCCGGGGGCGCGGACGAAGCCGCTGTCGTCGCGGCCTTCGACGCCGCGGGGCTCGCGGCGTTCGTCGACCGCCTCGAGCTGAGGGCGAGATTGCGGGGCGACAACCGGCGGCTGCAAGAGACCTTCGCGCACACCGAACGGCTGACGGCCCTGGGCACCCTCGTCGCGGGCGTGGGGCACGAGATCAACAACCCACTGTCGGCGGTCATTCTCTCGGTCGAGGTGGCTCGTCGTTACATGCTCCCGTCGCTCGACGCGGCCCGCGAGATCGCGCGGGCGGCGGAGATCGGCGCGCCCATCCCGCAGAGCGCGATCGCCGCGCTCCGCAAGCACGAGTGGCCCGATCGAGACGGTCGCGGGGCCGCGGCGATCTTCGACGAGATGGGCGCCGCCGCCGATGCGATCGCGGCCATCGTGCGCGATCTCCGCACGTTCGCTCGCTCGGACCGCGACGAACCGCCCGGTCGCGTCGAAGTTCCCGAGTTGATCGAGCACGCCATCCGTCTCATCGGTCGCGAGGCCTCACGGCGCGGCGTGCTCGAGCGCGACTACGCCCCGGACCTCCCGCTGCTGGTGGTTCCGCGCGGCCGCGTGACGCAGGTCATCATGAACGTGTTCATCAACGCCTTCCACGCGATCGCCGAGGTCGACCGCCCCGCCCACCGCGTCCGGATCAGCGCGCGGGCCGACGCCGACTTCGTCGCGATCGCGGTGAGCGACACCGGCCCCGGGATCTCTCCCGAGTCGCTCGAGCGGATCTTCGATCCGTTCTTCACGACGAAGAGCCAGGCGCTGGGAACGGGCCTCGGGCTCTCCATCTCGCGCGAAATCCTGCGGCGTCTCGGCGGGGAGCTGTCGGTCGAATCGGTCTATGGCGAGGGGGCCACCTTCCTTTGCTTCTTGCCGATCCCATCGGCCGAGGCCCTGCGGAACACGCGGAAGGAGACCGACGCGTTCGAGGCGAACGAGCGCACCGTGGCGGCGACCAGCGTGCTCGTGGTCGACGACGACGAGCGCGTCCTTCGCTCGTACGCGCGCCTCCTCGGCACGCAGCATCGCCTGATGATCGCCTACGACGGACGCGAGGCGATCGACATGCTCCAGTCGGGCTCGACGCCCGACGTCCTCGTGATCGAGCTCGATCTCCCTGGCGAAGACGGCCGCGATCTCCTGGCCTGGCTCGAGGCGAACCGGCCCGATCTCGCGCGGCGCGCCATTCTGGCGACCTCGGGCGGTTCGGGCTCGAACTACGACGAGTTCCTGCGGACGTATCCGGGAATCATCGTCTACAAGCCCGTCCGCGGCGCCGAGCTCCTGGCAGCGATAGTGTCCGTGGCAGGCCCCAGCGAGGCTTGATTCCATGGGGTCCGGCGTTCGCCGCGAGTGAATGTCGCCTGTGTATCCTTGATGGAGCGACACGCCTCCGTGTCCATGTCGCACTCCAAGGTCGAGCGAGGCGACCTGTGCGGTCGAGAATGTCGCTCCGGACAGCTGGGTCGTGCGACACGCTCCGCCTCGCATGTCGCTCGGAGCGAGCGGGTGGAGCGACATTGTCGTCGATGCATGTCGCGCTGCACACGAGCGTGAGGCGACACGCGCGGGCCGGCCATGTCGCCCTTCACGAGCTCGTCGAGCGACATGCAAGGGCTTGGATGTCGCACTTCCTCGCCAGTACGCGCAGTGCGGACCTCAGGGCCTTCTGCGCGCAACAGTTCTGCGTAAGCCTCTACGAGATCACTGTCGTCGTCGACCACGAGAAGGTGAGCCATGAGCCGTACGAAGTTTGCCCTCGCGCATACCCCAAGCCAGTCCTAACCATCGCGCCCCCCCCGACGCCGTCTCCGGCGTCGGGGATGAACGGCAAGCAGCCTCTTGGGGAAGACGGCGGAGGGGATTCGTACGAGTCGGCGCTACCGGCCAGGTTCACAGATGGCCGGTGAGGTACAGCAGGACCAGCACGACGAGGACCAGCGCGGCCGGCGACCAGCCGGCGTAGCCATACCGCGAATGCCCCCAAGTGCCCCCGCCGACAGACAGTGCGAGTACGACGAGAATGATGATGAGCAACATACGGTTCTCCTCTCCAGCCGGAGCGCTACTTCTTTACGGCATCTCTGACCCCGTGTTTCACCTCCTCGACGGCGCCTTTCACTCTGCCTTTGACTTCGTCCACCTTGCCTTCGCGCTCCAGCCTTTTGTTGCCCGTCGTCTTGCCTGCGACTTCCTTGATCTTGCCTTTGACCTTGTCGATGATTTCACCCATTGGGGTCTCTCCTTGTTCGATGATGCATTTGAAAGCTCGCTCGAGGGCGGAATGACTCCGGCGCGGCTGTCAATCAAGATCCGTAGCAAGTTCGGTGCCTCCATCACGACACGCGGGGTGGGTGTCGGGACCTCGGGTTCGGTGCGCGTTGCTGCGCGTTCCGGCGTTGATCAGAGATGATGAGCGTGCCGGCGTTCGAGGGGAAGACCGACGCAAGGCTTGCGTCTGCGCGCGCGTTACGCGCTGGAAGCTCGCGGAGCTGAGTGAGCTTCGCGCGAATGAGCGGCGACGCGAGGCCCGCCTTCGCGCGGCGCCTGCCAGGCGCCGCGAAAGTCAGCGATGGCCGCCGGACCTCCCGCCACCGGGATGCCCGGCTCCTCCGCCCGGATGGCCGCCGGTGCGACCCGTCGAGCGTCCGACGGAGGGCTCGTACGTGCGTCGCACGGGGGGCGCCTGCATCCGCCGCTGATAGAGCGCGGGCGGCTCCCTCTCATAGTGGCCCCAGCGCGCCCCGTCCCGGTAGTACCAGCGACCGCCGTACCAGTACGAGGCGCGCCCGTCGACGTACACGGGCTCCGTCGTGGCGATGTATGCGTCCGGCGGGTAGTCGTCGTAAGCGCCTTCGGGGTACCGGGCGCCCACCTCCAGGCCACATCCGGTAGAGGCCCCGATCGCTACGCCAAGGTTCAGGGCGCAGGCCATCCCTCGGAGCATCCTCATTCGGCTGGCTCGGCTCATGGGGTTCCTTGGGCGCTTGGGTCGTGGTTCGCATGTTCGTGGAGCCCTTGCGCGAGCTTCGCGCGCTGGTCCGGGGTGAGCACCGGGCTCACGATCTCTACGAAGCGCGCCATGTGCGCCGCTCCCCAGCCCACCAGGTGCGTGTTGGCGACGCTGGCTGTGGCTAGCGATCTCGCGTCGAACTTCTCGCTTCGAAATGCGTCGCCGAAGGCATGAAGCTCCGTCGTGGTCTCCTGCGGATCGAGCCTCGGCACCGTCTTCATCCCCTCGCCGAGCGCCGCGCGAATCTTGTCCACCTGGTCGGGCGCCAAGTCCAGGTCCGTCGCGAGGGTCGCGAGGCGGCCGCCGCCCACCTTCGCCGCTCCGGTATCGTCGGCGTTCGCTTCACGCCAGACCGCCCAGTGCGCCTCGACCTTGTCGACGAGCGCCGCCCGCTCGGGGGGTGTGAGCACGACGTGGAGGTCGTTCAGCGCGTCGGCGGACGCTTCATGAACCACGGCGGCCGCTGCGGTCAATTGCGCGACGGCGGCGTCCACCTTCGCCGTCTCGAAATTTGCCGCGGCGAGCCCGTCGGCCAGCAGGGCCACGAGGGTCTGCTCGGCGGCCCGCGCCGGCTCCATCCGGGCGTGCAGATCGGCTCGGATTTTCGCCACGGCAGCGCGTTGTTCGGGCGAGACGCCCAGCGTGTCGAGGCTCATCGCGATGAAGAGCGTCACGCCTCCATGGTGATGGTAGCGATGGTGCTCCGTCAGATCGGCCGTCGCGTCGTCATCGCCGTCGACGGCCGCGGCCGTGGCCGGCGGCGGCGTGCTTGCGGAGTTCCCACCGCACCCAGCCGTTGCCCCGGCCGCGAAGAGCACGGCCGCGCCGATTCCCATCCTGCACGCTATAGAAGCCATCCGGCCCTCCGTCGGTTTCGCTGATAGGCACGGGCGGTGCCGCGCTCCGTCCGATTCTACGCGCCCTCGGATCAAGTCGGCACGCCGGGCGACGGCAGGGTCACCGTGAACGCGCTGCCCTTGCCGACCTCGCTGCAAACATCGATTCGCCCCCCGTGGGCCTCGACGACCAGGCGCGAGATGTAGAGACCGAGACCAAGACCACTCGCGCGCAGCTTGCCTGCCGGCGTCCTGTAGTACCGCTCGAATAGCCTCTTGATGCTTTCGGGCTCGATGCCGATGCCGCGGTCGATCACCACGAGTTCGACCGTCGTCCCCTTGCGCGAGAGCCGTGCCGTCACGATCGCTTCTTCGCCCGAGTACTTGAGAGCGTTCGTGAGGAGATTGGCGATGACACGCTCGAGCCGTGACGCGTCCGCGAGCACGACGTGTGGAGCGGCGTCGTCCGTCTCGATCGTGACTCGTCGCGCGCGAGCGTCGTCCAGGCGTTCGACGACGCTCGCGACGAGCCCCCGCAGGTCGCACGCTACGCGGTCCAGCGCGACGCCTTGCGACTCGAGGCTTGTCGTCTCCGTGA
This sequence comes from uncultured Myxococcales bacterium, assembly GCA_937902985.1. Lineage (GTDB taxonomy): Bacteria > Myxococcota_A > Polyangia > Polyangiales > Polyangiaceae > Palsa-1150. Next base: position 53,431 of record CALFNG010000207.1, on the reverse strand, counting down.
GATCGTCGACCATCGCGTTCAGATGCCAGGCGTTCCGCTCCGCGCGCTCGGCGAGGTTCGCGTCCGCGGCTAGCCCCTTGTCCGCCAGGGACCGTTTCAGCGTGGACATGAACAACAGGATGGTGCTCAGCGGATTGCGAAGGTCATGCGAGATGAGCGCCAAGTATTCATCGCGCTGCCGCTCCACGCGCCGAAGCTCGGTGACGTCTCGAAATACGACAATCGCCAGCGCGACGTCCCCTTCGTCGTCCTTCACGCTCGTACCCCCCGTCAAGAGGTGGCGCCGCTCGCCGTCCCGTCGGATGCGAAGCACCTCGTAGTCCGTGAACTTCTCGCCCTGCAGTGCGCGCATGAGAGGGCGCTGCTCGCGCGGGAGAGCTCGACCCTCGAGGTCTTGCGCCTCCAGCGATTGGAGCGCGTCCAGGGTGCGCAGATCGTCGTCCCCAAAGCCGAGAATGGTCCGCGCGGCGTCGTTCATCATCCGCAGGTGACCGCTCCGGTCGCAGATGGCGACGCCTTCGCTCAGGTTCTCGAGAAGCGCGTTGAGCTGCGTACTGTTCCGCGCCTCGGCTTCCGCGTGCTCCTGCTCTCGGATACTGCTCAGGAGGAGGTGCTCGTTGAGTCTGCGATTGAGATCGTTCTGTTGGAGCTTCGCACGGCGTCGCGCGATCGAGCGCTCCACGCGCCAGAGGACCACGTCGTACTCCAGAGGCTTGACGAGGTAGTCCTCGGCACCGGCCCGCAAACTCTCCACCACCGATTGCATTTCGGAAGACGCCGTCACGACGATGACCGGCAGCTCGGGATCGATTGCGTGAAGACGCTGACACAACTCCACGCCATTCATCCGCGGCATCTGCAGGTCGGTGATAACGACGTCGTGCGGCGCGCCCGTCGCTTCGGCGAGTGCATCCACGCCGTCCGGAGCGGCCGAAACCGCGAACCCATCGTCGCGCAGCGCCTTCTCGAGCGCCCGTCGCGCGCTCTCGTCGTCGTCGACCACGAGGATATGCCCTCGGGACGCCGCCGCAGGCCGCTCGCGCGTTTGGCTCGCGGGTACGACGCTCGCCCGATCTCGATCGCTCTCAGCAAAGGTCATGGAATCTCTCCCGGTGACGTCCGCGCCGGCAGCGGCATGCGGAAGATCCGCCGCGCGACGGACCGAAGCTGGCCTCCGAACGTGGCGCCACGGATCGCCGTCGCAGACCATGTCCCATTCGTAGCGCATACCAGTCTGGCGAGCTCGTCGCCCGAACATCGGTTCGCGTCACGCGTGCAACCACCCGATGTCGCCTTCGTGTCCGACCGCCGCGAGGTGCCGGTGACCATCGACACGATAGGCGTGATGCCGCTCCCGCCGCTGATGACGAGGAGCCTTCGTGGGACGGGTCATCACGACGGGCCGCTCATCCATGTCTCGTGCCATCCCCACGCGCGGCGGCGTCATCCTCGTCCAGAACATCTCGGCCAGTCCGCGCAAGCCGGAGCTCGGCGGCATCGGCCCGAGTGCCACGGCGCTTCGAGATCGTGCGCGCATGCGCAATTGCTGCGCCGCACGCGATCTCGCTCGACTGCCCCATGGCGGTCTTCGCGAAAGGCATCGACCAGCATGACGTGGCTCGGACCCCCCGCGCCGGGAAGAAAATTCTAGCTCCGCGCGGGTTGCTCGGCGGCCGCGTCTCGATGTGGCCGATCGCGAGTCGTGAGGCCGCCCTTGCCGAGCCGCACGCGGACCTCGTGTTCGCCGGCGATGGTCGGGTCGAGACGGACCCGGTTCGAATCGAGGCGCGCGCCATCGAGGGTGACGGCGGCGACGCCCCTGCCGGCGGCGTCCGGATTCTCGACGACGATGTGAACTCGCTGCTCCCCCATTCGAACCCACGCTTCGAACTCCTTCCAGGTCGGAGGGATGCACGGATCGATACGCAGCTCGCCCTCCTCTTTTTTCCGGAGACCGAGGATGCCCTCTACGCCGAGCCGCCAGGCCCACGCCGGGACTCCAGTGTACCAGGTCCAGCCCCCCCGGTCCACCCAGGGCGGCGCGCCGTAGACGTCGCCCGCGAGCACGTAGGGCTCGACTCGATAGCGGTCCGATTCTTCGCGAGTTCGGGCGCGCAGAATCGGGTTGAGAATACGGAAGATGCGCTCGGCGCGCTCTCCGTCCCCCAGACCGACGTACGCCCAACCGAGCCACGTCGCCGCGTGCGTGTACTGGCCACCATTCTCGCGAATGCCCGGAGGGTACGCACGGATGTATCCAGGATCGTGCGCCGTGCTCTCGAACGGCGGCGACAGCAAGAGAACCAGCCTGTCCGCTTCACGGACGAGCCGCTCGTCGGCGGCGCGCACCGCGAGGCCTGCTCGGTTCAGCTCGTGGCCGACGAAGAGCCATGTCTTGCGATTCAGGACCCAAGTACGAAGTCCGCTCTCGACTTCGTTGTTGGTGAGCGGCATGCGCGGGTCGCGGAGGAACTCGGTCAGTCGCGGCCATTGCCAGTCGAGGTAGCCGAGAGCTTGGCCGAGGGGCGTCTTGGGCTCGACGTCGCCGAGCCGCAAGTCGACCCACGCGCGAAGCTCTTGGACCCGCGGCGCACTCTCGCGACATCGTCGCTCGAAGCGCTGCTCGAGGGTCTCCCCCTGTGTCAAAGGAGTTGTCCGGTCCGCTCGCCTCGCGATGAGGCTGGCGGAGACATCGACGCAGGGGGCGTCTGAGGTTGGACCGTGACCGAATTCAGCGAGGCCTTCAAGGCCACTCACGCCGAGGGCGCGGCCGCACCAAGCCGAGGCCGTGGCGACCATCGCGCGCGACGCGCCGAGCCTCGCAAGTCGATGCCCTCGAGCACAAGAATTAGCTCGGCGGCTTCGACCACGACGCGGCCTTGCTCGGCCGACCAGGGAATGGCAACGGCGAGCCAACCGCCGAGCGAGTGGGCCAGGTTTCGAACGATCCAGAGACCGAGGCCGAAGCGCTCGAAGCACCGGTCTTCGTCGTCGGCCCCACGGTACGGCGCGAAGAGCTTCTCGAGCGACGCTCTCGGTATGCCGCGACCGTGGTCCCTCACGATCACCACCGTTCCTCGCGCACCGGGATGCACGCCCCCAGCATCTTGATCACGCAAAGGGCGCCGCGGACGTCGTGGGTCAAGCCGGCCACGACCAGTTCGAGGCCCGCGTCGTGGTTGCCTTCGAGATCGACGATGGTCATGGGGTCTCGTCCCGGCGGCCACGAGGCCGGCGCGCATCACCCAACGCAGTGGTCGTGCCTGGCGCGATCGACGTGCGAATACGCGCAGTTCCCGGGTCGCAAGGGGCTACACGGGGGGTCCTCGAGGCTCTACGGCACGTGGCGGACCGGGCTGACTGGCCCTCGAGCCTGCGGCCATTTCCTGATTTCGCGGCACTTCATGCCGTCGCCGTCCACCGCTCGAAGCAAAAGAAGTTGGCACGTGTGAGCATCTCTTGGTCACGGCGGGCGCGACCGCGTCGGGTCGCGGGCCGAATGGCGGGCCCTTTGCTAAGTACACGGCCATGACCGCCAATCCGCACCACGTCGCCGTCTGGCTCGATCACAAGGAAGCGCGAATCTTCCGGATCGCGGACGAGACCTTCGAAGAATCGACCCTGCGCGATCCGCAGCACCACGTCCGTCGCGAGACGTCTCGTCAGGCGGTCGACGGGAAGCATCCCCAGGATCCGAAGCAGTTCCTCCACGACGTGGCCCGCGCGGTCGACGCGGCGGACGAAGTGCTCGTCGTCGGCCCGTCGAGCGCGAAGCTACAGTTCATCAAGTACGCTCACGCTCACGATCCGAAGCTCGCGCAGCGGATCGTGGGCGTCGAGACCGTGGACCATCCGACCGACCCGCAGCTGGTCGCGTTCGCCCGGCACTACTTCCGTGGCGCCGACCGTATGCTCGGTCTCACTTGACGACGGGAACCTGCTCCACGCGGTCGCCGTAGCTATCTACCGAGCGTCCAGGCCGTTCAGCGAGATGTTCGCGCCGCGGGGCGCGCGGTCACTTGGGGCAGGGCACGTCCACTGGCGCCGGGCACGACACCGACATGCCGCCCGGGTAGGTCTGGTCGCAGAGCGCGATGCCCGAAAAGGTGTTCGTCGCGAGGAAATCCTGCTTCACGTCGGAGACGTAGCCGCGATCGATTCCGTGAGCCGCGCTCGCGACGATCGTCGTGTTCGTGACGAACTGGCCCGCGGGCACTCCGAAGATGCGAATGGCGGCGTCGGGGTTCGGCGCCGGCATTCCCGGGAGGGGGCACGAGGCGGAGCCGCTCGTGCTCGCGCCGCCGGCGTACTCGACCCTCGCGAACGCGAGAGTGTCGGTCACGCTCGGAATGCCGCCGAACCAGATCCCGAGCCAGTCGCCCGCTGCCGGAGCGGCTTCGTCTGAGGTGAAGACGATCGGCTTCGCGGTCGTGCCCGCGGCGATCAGCGCGCCCCGGGCGGGATCGGTGCCCGAAAAGAGCTCGACGTACATGACGCCGCCCTTCTTGAAACGAACGGATACGCCGGGTTCTATGGTCAGCGTGGTCACGCCCGTCGCACCGGACGCCCCTCCGACGTAAAGCGTGCCGGCGGCCGCGGGGTGACCGACGAGGTACGGCACGCCCCGCTCGTGCAGGGTCGCGTTCTCGTAAATGCTCTCGGCCAGACCTTGCCCGTAGAGCATGATCTCGTCGTGCGCGTTGCCGGTGTAGTGCCCCGTGGGGACGCCGTCGACGGCGCGCGACCACATCCCGATGGGATATTGCGCGGAGCCTCCGATGGTGAGTTCGGCCGAGCCCGGCGCGAAGCCCGCTCCGTCGTAGAGGGCGACTCCGTTCGAGCCCGAGCCCTGAATGCTCACGTGGTCGACTTCGAGCAGCGGCTGCGTGGGCATCGAGCTGTCGCTGCCTTGCACGTCGATCGTGCCCGTCAGGTAGGGGCTGGTGTTGGCGGGGTCGCCGCCACCGTCGATGTCGACGTAGGCGAAGTGGAGCGGGTTACCCAGCGAGCGGATTCTCGTGAACGGCTGCCCCGGCGTCTGCGCGCCGATGTGAATGCGCTTCGTGGGCGTGCCGCGCGCGACGATCGTGCCGTTGCCCCTCACGGTGATCGTCCTGCCCGGGGCGAGCAGCAACTCTGCGCACGGCTCGATCGTCAGCGTCGCGTAGATGGTCGAATCGGACGCGAGCGTGTGCGGGCTGCCGGCGGCGGTCCAGGTCTCGTCGGCATTGACGCTCTGGTGCACCGTTCCGGGACCGGTCGACGGAGTGCACTCGCTGATCACGCCGGCGTCGGCTGCGACGGCCGCTTCGGACCCGGAGTCGGCAACGGTTCCAGCATCGAGGGAGGCGTCGTCGCCGGCGATGTCGGCGTCGAGCCCCGCTGGCGCGCTCGCGTCTCGAGCGGGCGTATTGCTGCTCGTGAAGCACCCGACCTCGAAGGCGGCCAGCGCAACGAGGGCCCCCGAACCTAGCGTCTTCATGATGGACCTCTCCGCCGAACCGAGCCGAGCGGCGTCGTGGCCGCACGCGGTCGACCCTACGCGAAACCCCGTCGGGCTCATACAGTCCCCGCTCGGCTCGCGCTCGAGAGCGAGATGGGCCGCAGAGGGCGCAGAGGGCGCAGAGGGCGCAGAGCGCGCAGAGCGGCACTGCGCCTAGAACGAGTAGCCCGCGCCGGCAGACACCCCCTGTTCGCCGAGCGGGACGCCTTCGGCGAAGAGGTCGAGACGCGATCCGAGCGCGAGTGAGAGACCTCCGCCGACTTGCCAGTGGTTGTCGTCGGTGCCGACGAGCGGCGTGCCCTGGAATCGCCAGTACACCGGACCGCCGAAGGCCCGGCCCACGACGTAGGGGGTCAGCACGCGCCAGAGCGTTGTTCCCACGGCGACGCCGAGGCGAAGGTCAAAGGCGTTGTATCCAACGCCCGGAGACGTGCTCGACGAAACGTACGAGATCTGTCCAGTGAGGAGAACGAAGGGGATCGCGCGGTCGGCGTCGAGGATCCGATACGACGCGCCGAGGGCACCCGCGAAGCCGGGCGACAGGGCGAACCGCGTTCCGGGGGTCGTGATGCTCCCGCCGAGGAACGGCCCGGCGCCGGCCTCGAGCGTGAGCCTGGAGATGGGCTTGTAGTCGAGCGCGACGACTGCGCTGTCGCGGATCTCGTCGACCCGGAGCCCGCCGCCGAAGTGAAGCCCCGTCGACGTGAACGAATAGCCGGCACCGACGCGCCACTTGAGGCGCGCCTCTTCGTCGTGCTCACTCAGGCTGCATCCGCTGATTCCTGCGGCACCTCCGGTGGCGGCTCCGCAGGCCCGGGCCGTCTCCGACGCTCCGGACACCGCGACCGTCCCGAGGAAGAACGCGAGAGAGAACCCAAGCCGATTCGAACGGTCACGTGGCGAGGACATGGAGCTGAATACGCAGCACGGCCACGGTTGGTATCGAAGCGCCCGACGACGCAACGGGGGACCTCTTCGTCGCGGGGCGCGTTCAGCCGGCGGGCATGTCGTGGAGGAGCCGGATCTCGCTCTCGCCCGTGCCGGCGGCGGAGAGGAAGCGCTTGCCCCACTCGACGGCCTCTTCCTTCGACTTCACCTGCATGAGACAGAAGCCCGCGATGAGCTCCTTGGTCTCGGGGAAGGGGCCGTCGTTTCGTGAGCGCCGATTTAGCGAAGCGCGGCCACGGACGCCGTGAGCTTCGCGACGGACACAGGGACGGGGGTCTTCAGCTCCGGCGCGAAGACCGCGACCCTCAGCTCTTCGAAAGACCAGCGAAGCGCGCGGGCCAGGTCGCGATCGCGCGCGATGCGCTCCTTGGCGACGAAGACCGCCCAGAGTGGCGTGATCGGTGCGAGCTTCTCCGCGTCCTTGCGCGGGTCGGCGATTGCGCGTCCGAGGCGAGCTTGCACCGCACGCAAGTAGCGCGGCAGCTGCTCGAGGCGCGCGAGGGGCGCCGAGGCGAGCAGGTCGTCGGGAAAGAGCGCCGCGAGCTGCGCGCGGATCTCGGCGATGGCGACCTTCGCGCCCGGGTGCTTCGCCGCGCTGCGGAGCGCCTGCAAGGTCGCGTCGAGCTCCGATGACGCGCGCGTGAGGGCGTCCGTGTAGAGGCGAAACGCCGGCGCGATGCGAACCGATCCAACGGTCACGAGGTCCTCGAACGCGCGCTTCGTCCGCGGGAGCGGCGCCTCGGCGCCGAGGCCGAACGCGTCGTCGACGATGCGGTGCAGGACGAGCGCGCGAAACGCATCGTGCTCGGACCGCGCGCGGGCGGAGCCGTCGGGTCGGGCGAACGCCGGCGGCAGCCTCGGCGCGATCGCCGAGAGCTCACCCCGCGCAGCGAACGTGAGCAGGCGCCTCACGCCGTCGCGCGTCGCGGCCTCCGCCGCGCTCGACGACTCGAGCAGCGTCAGGTCCACCGAGGTCTCGCGGTCGACCAGGGCGGGGTACGTGCGCACTTCGGTTCCGGACACGCGCTGAGCGACGAACGGCACGAGCTCGCCGAAGTCCCAGGTCTTCAGCCCCTTTCGCTCGAGGCTGGGCGAAGGCGCGGTCTTCTTCCACGCCTCGCGCGCGCGTGGGCCGAAACGCTTCCAGAGATCAACGGGGTCCTTGCTCTGGGCGAGGAGCTTGCCGTCTTCGCCGACGATGCGGCAGGTGAGACGCAAATACGCGGGCACGATCGCCGCCCGGAGCGACTCCTCCGGCACGTCGACTCCCGACGCTGCCGTGACCGCTGCGGCGAGCGCCGGTATCATCGGACCCTCGAACGGAGCGAGCTCCCCGGCGAGGCGCGCAGCGAGATCCGCGATCGAGCCGAGCTCTCGGCGAGCGGCCTTCGGGAGCTCGTGCAGGAGGTGGGCGATCTTCTCGCGATGCCACCCGGGGATCGTCCAGTCGAGCTCTCGCGGGTCGATCTGCGGAACGAGGACGAGCGGCACCGTCAGGGTGACCCCGTCGTCGTCCGCGGAGGGGTCGAACCGGTAGGTGACGGCGAGCGGCGCGCCGTGGAGCGTCAGCGTGTCCGGGTAGTCCGACGGCACGAGCGTCGGATCGCCGGCGAGGACATCGCCGAGCGAGAGGAGCAGCACCTTCGGGTCGAGCTTCTCCGCGGTCTCGCGCCACGCTTCGAACGTCGGTCCGTTGACGACCGTGTCCGGCACCCGCCGGTCGAAGAGCGCGACGAGGGCGTCGTCGTCGGCCAGCATGTCGCTGCGCCGCGCCTTGTCTCGAAGGCGCGCGAGCTCGGCGACCAGCGCGGCGTTCTTCGCCTGGAACGCGCCGCGCGTCTCGAAGTCCCCGCGAACCAGCGCGTGGTCGAGGAAGATTCGCCTCGCCTCGGCGGGCGCCACGCTCGCGTAGTCGACGCTGCGATCGCGGAACACGGGGAGCCCGAAGAGCGTCGCGTGCTCCTTCACGCTCGCCCGCGCCGACTTCTTCGACCAGTGCGGGTCCGAGTAGCTCCGCTTCAAGAGGTGCGGCGCCGCCGCGAGCAGCCATTCGGGCTCGATCTTGGCGGCGACCCTCGCGAAGAGCTGCGTCGTGTCGACCAGCTCGAACGCCATGATCCACGCGGGCGGCTTGCGCGCCAGCGCCGACGAAGGATGGATCGCGAACCGCGTCTGCTTGGCCCCGACGTAGACCCGGTGCTCCGCGTTCCACTGCCCGACCTTCGAGAGCAGCCCCGTGAGGAGGGCCCGGTGCAGCGCGTCGAGGTCCTCGTTTCCGCCGGGCGAGGGCTTCAAGTCGAGCTCGCGCACCACGTCTTCGAGCTGGCGGTGGACCTCTCCCCACTCGCGAACGCGGAGAAAGGAGAGAAAATTGTCCTTGCACGCGCGCCGGAGATTCGAGGTCCCCTTGCTCTCGGCCTCGCGAACGAACTTCCACAGCCGGAGGAGCCCGACGAAGTCGGACCGCTCGTCACGGAATCGCCGGTGGAGGTCGTCGGCCTTCTGCTGCGCCTCGCGCGGGCGCTCGCGAGGGTCCTGGATGTTGAGCGCGGCCGCGATCACGAGCACGTCGCGGAGGCACCCGTGATCGGCCCCGGCGAGGATCATCCGGCCGATCCGGGGATCGACCGGAAAGCGCGCGAGACGCTCGCCGAGAGGTGTGAGCTCGCGATGGGCGCCGAGCGCGCCCAGCTCTTCGAGGACGCGGTACCCCTCGGTGATCGCGCGCGAGTGAGGGGGATCGAGGAACGAAAAGTCTTCGACGTCGCCCAGCCCGAGCGACTTCATCCTGAGGATGACGCCGGCCAGGCCCGTGCGCTTGATCTCGGGGTCGGTGAACTCCGGTCGTGCGGCGAAGGTCGCCTCGTCGTAGAGGCGTACGCAGATGCCGTCGCGCACGCGCCCGCAGCGGCCCTTTCGCTGGTCGGCGCTCGCCTGGGAGATCGCCTCGATCTGCAGCCGGGTCGTTCCCGAGCGTGGGTCGTACCGGGAGAGCCGCGCCAGGCCCGTGTCGATGACGTAGACGATGCCCGGAATCGTCAGCGACGTCTCGGCGACGTTCGTTGCCAGGATGACACGCCTCTGAGGGATGCTCGCAAAGACCTTCGCCTGGTCCGCCGCGGAGAGGCGCGCGTAGAGAGGCTGGACCACAGTGTGCCGGAGGTCGCGGCTCCGGAGCTCGCCCTCGGTCTCGCGGATCTCGCGCTCGCCGGGGAGAAAGACGAGGATGTCGCCGCGCGGATCCAGCTCGGTGACGTTCACCACCGACGCGGCGACCGCTTCGGGCAGATCGGCGTCGCTCGGCGGCGGCTCGTAGAGGACGTCGACGGGGTACGTTCGCCCCTCGACCTCGATGATGGGCGCCCCGCCGAAGAACGCAGCGAGGCGGTCGGTCTCCAGGGTCGCCGAGCTGACGACCACCCGGAGATCCGGCCTCTCGGGCAGGATCCGCTTCAACCAGCCGAGCAAGAAGTCGATCGTCAAGCTCCGCTCGTGGGCCTCGTCGATGACGATCGTGTCGTAGCGACGGAGCAGCCGATCGCCCTGGATCTCGGCGAGGAGGATGCCGTCGGTCATGAATTTCACGTAGGTCGACGGCGACGTTCGGTCCTGGAATCGGATCTGGTAGCCCACCTCCGTGCCCAGAACGGTGCCGATCTCGCTGGCCACGCGCGCCGCCACGGTGGTGGCGGCGATGCGACGCGGCTGGGTGACGCCGATCATCTTGTCGACGCCGCGGCCCATGGCGAGCGCGATCTTCGGGAGCTGCGTCGTCTTTCCAGACCCGGTGGCCCCGGCGACGATCACGACCGGGTTCTCGTCGATGGCCCTCGCGATGTCTCGAACACGCGCGGAAATCGGCAGATCCGGCGAGAACCGGATCGGCGAGCGCGGGTCCTCGGGGGGGGCCGACGGGCCATTCATGGTGGGCCTGCGATAGCATGTCGGTCGCGCCCACGGCCCCGCCCGGGGGATTCCCGGCGTCTGCGCGATTTCGGGGAACGATCGCCCTCCCGAGATCATCGGACGGTGGGTGCGGTACCTCCTCCCGATTCTAGGCCTCGTCGCATTGATCGCGGTGCTCGTCGCGATCAAGTTCACCCAGATTTCTTCGCTCATGAACATGGGCAAGGAGATGGCCAAGGCCGGTCCGCCCCCCGAGACCGTCGGGACGGCGACCGCGCAGACGCAGGCCTGGGAGGGCACGCTCTCCGCGGTCGGTAGCATCACGGCGGCCAAGGGCGTCGTCGTGAGCAACGACGCGCCCGGGGTCGTCTCGCACATCGACTTCGAGTCGGGCGCGGTGGTCCGGCAGGGCCAGACTCTGGTCGATCTCGACACCAGCGTCGAGCGGGCTCAACTCGCCTCGTCGCGGGCCAAGATGGACCTCGCGACCTTGACGGTGAAGAGATCGCGCGCCCTCGTCAAGAGCAACACGATCTCGCAGTCGCAGGCCGACAACGACGAGTCGCTGCTGAAGACGACGACCACCGACGCGAACGCGCTCTCGGCCCAGATCGATCGCAAGATCGTTCGCGCGCCGTTCAGCGGGCGCCTCGGGATCCGCGAGATCAACCTCGGCCAGTACCTGAACTCGGGCACGCGCATCACGGTGCTCGAGGCCATCGACACCGTCTACGTCGACTTCACCCTGCCGCAGCAGCGCCTCGCCGAGATCAAGATTGGCATGCCGATCCGGGTGACCATCGAAGGCGCCGACGTGGCCCCCCGCGACGGGACGATCGCGGCAGTCGACCCGACGATCGACACCACGACGCGGACGATCCGGGTTCGAGCCGCGGTCCCCAACAAGGAAGAGACGCTCCGTCCGGGGATGTTCGCCAACGTTTCCGTCGTGCTTCCGGACCAGGGGAGTCTCGTGGCCGTACCGTCCACGTCGCTCGTCCACGCGTCCTACGGCGACTCGGTCTTCGTCGTCGAAGACAAGAAAGACGCGTCCGGAGCCGGAGGCGCGCCTCCCGGCGACAAGCCCGCGAAGGTGGCGCGGCAGCAGTTCGTGCGCGTCGGCGCCTCCCGGGGCGACTTCGTGGCGATCGTCGACGGCATCTCGGCCGGGCAAGACATCGTCAGCGCGGGCGCCTTCAAGCTTCGAAACGGGTCGGCCGTCACCGTGAACAACGAGATCAAGGTCGACCCGCAGCTCTCTCCTCACCCGGACAATCGGTAGGGCGATCATGAAGTTCACGGACATCTTCGTTCGCCGGCCCGTTCTGGCGATCGTCGTCAGCCTGGTGATCGTCATCGCCGGCTTCCAGGCGATCCGGTCGCTCAACGTCAGGCAATACCCCAAGCTCGAGAGCGCGTCGGTCACCGTGCGCACCACGTACGTGGGCGCCAACGCGGATCTGGTGCGCGGCTTCATCACCACGCCGCTCGAGCGGGCCATCGCCGCTGCCGACGGCATCGACTACATCGAATCGCAGAGCACGCAGGGCCTCTCGACGATCAACGTTCGCCTCAAGCTGAACTTCAGCGCGGCGAACGCCCTCTCCGACATCAGCGCCCGCGTCAATCAGGTGCGCGCCGACCTGCCGCCCGAGGCCGAGGTCCCTGCGATCAACATCGAGCCGTCCGACGCGCAGATCGCGGCGATGTACCTGAGCTTCGGGTCGACCATCCTCGAGGACAACCAGGTCACCGACTACCTGCTCCGCGTCGTGCAGCCGCGGCTGTCCGCCATCGAGGGCGTGCAGCGGGCCGACATCCTGGGCGGCCGCACCTTCGCCATTCGCGCCTGGCTCAAGGCCGACCGTATGGCGGCGCTGAACGTGAGCCCGTCGCAGGTGCGCGCGGCCCTCGCCGCCAACAACTACCTCGCGGCCGTGGGCACCACCAAGGGCGCCCTCGTGCAGGTCAATCTGACCGCCACCACCGACCTCAAGTCGCTCGGCGAGTTCAAGAGGCTCGTCGTTCGCCAGGAGAACGGCGCGCTCGTTCGCCTCGAAGACATCGCCGACGTCGTGATGGGCGCCGACACCTACGACCAAGACGTGCGCCTGTCCGGGGAGAAGGCCGTCTTCATGGGCGTCTGGGTCCTGCCGAACGCGAACTCGCTCGACGTCATCGCCCGGGTTCGCAAGGAGATCGACGTCATCAAGACCGAGCTGCCCACCGGGATGCAGGCGACGGTGGCCTTCGACTCGACCGGCTACATCAACAACGCCATCACCGAGGTCACGCACACGCTGACGGAGACGGTCCTCATCGTCATCGTGGTCATCTTCCTTTTCCTCGGCTCGCTGCGAACGGTGCTGGTCCCCCTGGTCGCCATTCCGGTGTCGCTCATCGGCGCCGTCTTTCTGATGCAGATCTTCGGGTTCACGGTGAACCTGCTCACGCTCCTCGCCATCGTCCTGTCGGTCGGGCTCGTGGTCGACGACGCGATCATCGTCGTCGAGAACGTGGAACGGCACATCCGCGAGGGCAAGACCCCGCTCGAGGCGTCTTACGTGGGGGCGCGCGAGCTCGTGGGGCCCATCGTCGCGATGACGATCACGCTCGCGGCGGTCTACGCCCCGATCGGTCTGCAGGGAGGCCTCACCGGCGCGCTCTTTCGCGAGTTCGCCTTCACGCTCGCGGGGGCGGTGTTCATCTCCGGCGTGGTCGCGCTCACGCTCTCGCCGATGATGTCGTCGAGGCTGCTCACGTCGCACGGCGAGCAAGGGCGGCTCCAGCGAATCATCGAAGCCGCGTTCGACCGCGTGCGCGTCGTCTACACGCGCGCGCTCGGGGCGACGCTCCGCACGCGGCCCGCGGTCTACATGGTGTGGATCGTGCTCTCGCTGCTGCTCGTGCCGATGTACATGTTCTCGCCGAAGGAGCTCGCGCCCAACGAGGATCAGGGCGTCATGTTCGGGGCGGTCGACGTCCCGGCGAACGCCACCCTCGAGCAGCTCACGCCCTACACGGCGCAAGTGAACCGCATCTTCCAGTCGGAGCCGGAGTTCGATCATAGTTTTCAGATCACGTTTCCCGGCAGCGGCTTCGGCGGCGTGCTCATCAAGCCTTACGAGGAGCGGCGGCGGAGCATCTTCCCGATCCAGGAAGAGCTCTCGGGCAAGCTGTCGGCCATTGCGGGGATCCGCGCGCCGGTGTTCCTCCCGTCGGCGCTGCCGAGCGCGGGGTTCTTCCCGATCGAGTTCGTGATCTCGTCCACCGCGAATCACGACGAGGTGCTTCGCTTCGCGCAGCAGCTCGTGCAAGAAGCCGTCAAGAGCGGGCAGTTCGCCTTTCCGCCGATCACCGACGTGCGGATCGACGAGGCCATGTCCGAGATCGTGCTCGATCGCGACAAGATCGGCTCGATGGGGCTGACGATGCAGCAGGTCGGCGGCGATCTCTCGTCGATGCTCGGCGGCAACTTCGTGAACCGCTTCAATATCGACGGGCGAAGCTACAAGGTCATCGCCCAGGCCGAACGAACGGATCGCCTCACGACCACGCAGCTGAACGACATCCACATCAGCGGTCCGAACGGGCAGCTGATGCCGCTCAGCGCGGTCGCCACCCTGCGCGACGGCGTAGAGCCCCGGACGCTGAATCGGTTCCAGCAGCTCAACGCGATCAAGATTTCCGGCGTCGCCCCCCGCTCGGTCGACGGGGGGCTCAAGGTCCTCGAAGACGCGGCGGCCAGGATCCTCCCTCCGGGGTACCGCGTCGACTACACGGGCGAGTCGCGTCAGCTCCGTCAAGAGGGGGGCAAGTTCCTCCCGGCGATGGGCCTCGCGATCGTCCTCATCTTCCTGGTGCTGGCCGCCCAGTTCAACTCGTTCCGCGACCCGTTCGTGGTGCTCGCGGGGTCGGTGCCGCTCGCGATGTTCGGCGCGTTGATCTTCACGTTCCTCAAGTTCGCGGGCCCCCCCGGGATGCACTTCAAGCTCACCGAGGGGTGGACGACCACGCTCAACATCTACTCCCAGGTCGGCCTCGTGACGCTGGTCGGGCTGGTCTCCAAGAACGGTATCTTGATCGTGGAGTTCGCCAACGCGCAGCAGGCGCTGGGCATGGCCAAGATCGACGCGATCCGCGAGGCCGCGAGCACCCGCCTCCGTCCCATTCTGATGACGACCGTCGCCACGGTGGCCGGGCACTTTCCGCTGACCTTGGTCTCGGGGGCGGGAGCCGTCGCCCGTAACTCGATCGGCATCGTTCTCGTCGGCGGCATGACGATAGGCACCCTGTTCACGCTGTTCGTCGTGCCCTCCCTCTACGTCCTCATCGCCAAGGACCACCGGGAGAAGGCCGGCACGTCGGCGGACGCGGGGTTCGATTCCGGCAAGAGCGGCGAGCGCTCCAGCGCCTTCGCGGCTGGGAGGCCCGACGTGGCGGCGCGAATGGCCGAGACGTGAGTCGCTGAGCGCCCGACGCAACCCTCGCGGAGGCGCGGCGCTCTCGCTCGTGCGATACGATGCGAGCATGAGGTCTCCCCGCCGGGCGCGGCGGTACGTGTTCGCGCTGGGGGCGCTGTCGATGGTGATGTGCGGCGCGTCGCGCAGTCGCGCTCCGGTGGCCGTCGGCGCGCCGGGAGCTCCGGCCAGCGTCGCGATCCCGCCGGTCGTCGCGGCGTCGGCGGACGCGTCCGCGCCCGGCGAGGCGCCGTCGTCGCGCCAGGGCGCGATGGAGAGCGCGATCGACGCGGCCGTCGCAGACGCCATTGCGAGCCAGGAACTGCCGGGTGCCGTGGTGGTGATCGGGCGGCACGATCGCGTCGTCTTTCGCCGCGCCTACGGCTTTCGCGAGGTCGTGCCGGATCGGGTCGCGATGACCACGGACACGGTGTTCGATCTTGCGTCCCTCACGAAGCCGATCGCGACCGCGACCAGCATCATGGCGCTCGTCGAGCGGGGCGCCCTCGGGCTCGACGATCTGCTCGTGAAGTACGTTCCGGAGTGCAACCGGGCCGGGGAGCGAGCGATCACCCTCCGGCATCTGCTCCTGCACGTATCGGGGTTGCCCGCGGACACTCCGAAAGGCGACTTCGCGCACGGCCGGGCCGAGGCGCTCCGGCGGATCTGCAACGTCACGCTGCGCGGGCTGCCGGGCGCCACGTCGATGTACAGCGACCTGGGGTTCATCTTGCTCGAAGAGGTGGTGCGCCGCGTGACGTCGCGCGAGCTGCCGGCGTTCGCCGGCGACACCATCTTCGGGCCCCTCGGGATGCGGGACACCGGCTTCATGCCCTCCGACGCGCTCAAGCAGCGCGCCGCCTGGACCGAGTTCGTCGACGGGGTCTGGCGCGTGGGCGTCGTGCACGACCCCCGGGCCTATCTTCTCGGCGGGGTCGCCGGCCACGCCGGCCTCTTCTCGACGGGCGACGACCTGGCGCTCTACGCGCGCGCCCTGCTCGGCGGGGGCGAGGTCGACGGAAAGCGAATCCTCTCGGCGCAGACCGTGGCCGCGATGATCGCGCCCTACGATCTGCCCGGCAGCATCCGCGCGCTCGGCTGGAACGTGACCAGTCCATGGCGGGGTCAGGGTCTCTCACCGACCGCGATCGGGCACTTCGGCTTCACGGGCACCGCGCTCTGGATCGATCCCGACAAGGATCTCTTCGTCGTCGTCCTCACGAACCGCGTGCACCCCGACGGCAAGGGAGACTCGAAGCCGCTCGTCGTGCGCATCAACACGGCGGCGGCCCGGGCGCTGGGACCCGAGGTCGGTCGCGTCGACGTGTGCCCCGATCCCGCCGCTGCCCCGAGCGGCGTCCGGAGCGGCATCGACGTCTTGCGCGACGAGGGCTTCGAGCGTCTCCGCGGCAAGCGCGTGGGCCTCATCACGAACGCGAGCGGCAAGGCTCGCGACGGCACGTCGACCGTAGACCTGCTCCTGGGCGCACCCGGCGTGACGCTCGTCGCGCTCTTCACCCCGGAGCACGGCCTCGACGCCAGCGGAAGCGGCAAGATCGCCGACGGCCGCGACGTGCGCACCGGCCTGCCCGTGTACAGCCTCTACGGCGAGACGTTCGCCCCGAGCGCCGAGAGCCTGGCCGGAATCGATACGCTCGTCTTCGACATTCAAGACGTGGGGACCCGCTTCTTCACCTACGGCTCGACGATGCGCCGCGCCATGGTCACCGCGCGGGACCACGGCCTTCGCTTCATGGTCCTCGATCGCCCGGATCCCATCGACGGCATCGACGTCGCCGGTCCCGTCGCGGTGCCCGCCGGCGGCTCGTTCGTGAACTACCACTCGCTGCCGATCCGGCATGGTCTCACCCTGGGCGAGCTCGCCACGCTCCTCAACGCCGACGACCACCTCGGCGTCGCGCTCTCGATCGTGACGATGCGCGGGTGGCGCCGCGGGAGCTACGGCGACGAGACGGGCTTGCCCTGGGTGAACCCTTCGCCCAACCTGCGTAGCGTCGCCGAGGCGTTGCTCTATCCCGCGCTCGGGCTGCTCGAGGCCACCAACCTCTCGGTGGGTCGCGGCACCGACGCGCCCTTCGAACGCGTCGGCGCGCCCTGGATCGACGGCGCGGCCCTCGCCGATGCGCTCGCGGCGGACGCGCTGCCGGGCGTCGCCTTCGCGCCCGATGTGTTCACGCCCCAGACCGATCGCTACGCCGGCCAGAGCTGCAGCGGGGTGCGTGTCGTCGTGGGCGATCGCCCCCGCTTCGAGCCCGTGCGAACCGGCCTCGCGATCGCGCGCGAGCTGCGCCGGCTTTACCCGCGCGCCTGGGAGTTCGCCAAGGTCGATCGCCTCCTCGTTCACCCCGATGTGATGAAGGCGCTCGACAGCGGACTCCCGCTCGATGCAGCCGTCGGCACGTATCGCGCCGAGCTCGCGGCGTTCATCACGAAGCGCGAGAAGTACCTGCTCTACGGTGAGGCCTGCGCTTCGCCGGTGCGCTGACGCCGGGCGCGCGCGGGGGCTGAGCGTCGCGTGGAACCCGCGTCGTCGCTCCGTTCGCGTGCGGAGCGCTCGCCGTCGCTCCATCCACGCGCGTCGCGGCCACATCGTTGACCGCGGGCAGTGCGGCCCGGCGCTCGGTGCAGGCGACGGCGACCTGCGCCCAGAAGCTCGTGAGGTGCTCGAGGAGGAAGTCGCGGAAGAGCACGACGTGCCCGGGGATCAGCCGCGATGACGGCATGAGCAGATAGTAAGCCCCGCCGCGTACGGCGTATTCGGGGAGCACGCGCTCGAGCCTGCCCGTGCGGAACTCGCCGTCTGCCACGTCTTGCGGCAAGATGGCGTAGTCCCCGTCGAAGACCTGTCGGCTTCAGCGGACGTCGCCAGGCGTTCTTCGGCTCGACCCCAAGAGCGCCAGGACCGACGCGATCAGGAGCCAGACGATCTGAACGCACCGCATGAGCAGCGCCAGCGAGGTGGCCCGAGCCGCCGTGACGCCGAGCAGATGGGCGGCGAGGGTGAACGCTCCGTCCGTGGTCCCGAGGCCCCCGGGCACGAGGACGCCCACGGCGGCGGCAAGGAGATTCACCCCTTGTGCCGCCATCGCGTGGAGGAAGGTCGCGTCGCCGCCGACGGCGCGCGCCGCCACGCCGTACTGGAGCGCCTGGATCGCCCGCCCCATGAAGAGCGCGCCGGTCGTGGGGGCCGCGAGGAGTCCCGCCTCGGTCGCGTGCACGTGGAACACGACGATGCGCTCCGCGAGGCGCGGCACCTTCGAGGCGATCCAGCTCCTCGCCGCGCCCGCCCGCGACAGGGCGCGGAGGCCGACGCCGCACGTGACGAGGACGACCGCGTGCGCGGCGCAAGCCCATAGCCACAGCGACTCTCCCCCGAGCGCGTAGATGGCGAAGGCGCACGGGATCGAAAAGAAACCGCCCGCCATGAGGGTCGCCGCCTGGTTGATGACGGCCACCGAGGCCGCCGCCGGAGCGCCCGCGAAGGGCGCCAGCAGCGTCGCCTTGATGGTCTCGTTGAAGACGGTCGGCGCGGGGGCCACGGCGCCGATCGCGTGGCCAAGCAAGTGCGCGCGGAGGAGCGTCACGACGGGGATGCGCGGCGCCAGGCTCCCGAAGGCGAAGTAGCTCGCCGTCGCCTCCGCTGCGATCCGGCCGGCCTCGAGGAGACAGAGCACCGGCAGCCACGCGGCGGCACCGCGAAGCGTCTCCACGACCGCCGAGACCCCGACGGCGCGCACGATGATCGCCAGCGCGCATAGCCCCAGGATCCCGACGATGGGGCGAAGGTAGTGGAGCGCGGTCGCGGGGCGCATGCAATGTAAGTGAGCGGCATGGCCTCTCGAGCAGGCTAGACGTAACGCGCGATGCCCGTCGGATGAGCGAGCTTGTAGGCGCCGTACCAGACGCAAGCGGGGTACAGGACCAGCACGGCCAGCGCCGCGAACCCGTACGCGGCGCCGAGCCCGAGCGACTCCTCGACGCCGAGCGCCTTCGCCGTGAGGGCGAGCAGCGGGATGTGAAGCAGATAGAAGAACATCGGGGTTCGACCGAAGACGAGGAGAAAGCGCCCGAAGAACGAGGTTACCGGGTGCTCGAGGGCGAACAAGAGCGCGAGCACCAGGGCGGCGAGCCCGAGCTCGAGTGCGGCGAACGAGAGGCTCGGCGGGTACTTGCTCACGTGAAGCCACTGCACGAGCGCCGGGCCGTCGCGGAGGATCCCCATGTTGCCGTACGCATTGGCGCCGCGAACGACAGCGAAGAGACCCAGCGAGAGGGCCCCCGACAGCACCAGGAAGCGGCGGATACGCGCCGGGTCGGGGCGCCGCTCGAGCCATTGCCCGAAGACGAAGCCGAGGGCCATGAACGCGAGCCAGTAGAGCGTCGGATACGCGACGAAGACCCTGCCGACCGATCCAGGAACGAGGAGGAGCACGGCGACGGCCGGCGTCGAACCGGGCGCGCCGGAGCCGCCCCAGCCCGCAGCGCGGACCAGCGCCTCCCCGAAGACCAGCACGGCCAGGGCGAGCGCGGCGAGGAGCGCACCGGGAAGCCGCCGAAGAGGAATCATGAAGAGATAGCTCGACCCGATCGCGTAGAGGACCTGGAACAGATACTTGCCGCGCGGCATCCAGAACAGCGAGGGCACGAGCTCGCAGCTCGCGATGAAGAGTCCGCGCAGCAAGAGGTGCCGGTCGATCGACGCTTGCCCCTCGCGCGTGCCGTTGCCCCCGCCGAGCCGGCGCCCCGTACTGAGCGCCAGCGCCGTTCCCGCGAGGAACACGAACGACGGCGCGCAGAGGTGCGTGATCCAGCGGGTCAGGAACTGAGCGGTCGGAAGGGGCGTGCCCGCATGCCAGCTGAACGCCCCGTCGGCCATGACGCGGCCCCGGTTGAACTGGCCCGAGCTGTGGTCCACCGCCATGAGCACCATGACGAAGCCGCGCATCAGGTCGATGGCAACGAGACGGTTCGAGATCCGCGGTTTCGCCGCCGTCAGGTCCTTCCCGTCGCTTTTTGCAATCGTCGCCGTCACGCGGTACTCCGGGTTCATGTCGAAGGCGAGCGGCCGTGCCCTGGTCTCTGCGATCGTGATGGCCGCGGCGTGCGCGCCCCCGAAGGCCCCTGAGCCCGTGGCCGCACCCGTGGCGTCGACGCTACCAGCTCCGGCCTCCGCGAGCGGCGCCAGCGTGTCGCCCACCCCGTCGAGTTCAGCGGCCGCCTCCGAGGTGGCGCGCCTCGCCGCAGACGAGCTTCATCGCGCCGCGATCGTCGTCGACACGCACAACGACGTCACGCAGCGCCTCGCCCTCGAAGACGCCGATCTCTCTCGGCCATTTCCCGACGCCCAGACGGACATCCCGCGGATGCAGGCGGGCGGTCTCGACGCCGAGTTCTTGTCGTTGTGGGTCCCGCCGGAGCTCTACCCGGGCGAGAAGGCCTATGCGTACTCGATCGCCCAGTTCGATGCGATCGATCGCCTCGTGGCGACGAACGCCGGCGTGGCCGTTCTCGCCCGCTCGGTGGCCGAGGTGCGCGCTGCCGCGGCGGCGAACAAGATCGCGTTCTTGATCGGCGTCGAGGGAGCGCACGGGCTGGGCGAGGTGCCCGACGAGCGGCTCCTCGCGCGGCTTCGCGAGTTCTACGCGCGCGGAGCGCGGTACATGACGCTCACGTGGTCGAACTCGAACCGGCTCGGCGGCAGCTCGGGCGACGCCGGCAAGACGCGAGGCCTCACGCCTTTCGGCGTGCGCGTGGTCAAGGCCATGAACGACCTCGGCATGATCGTCGACATCTCTCACGTCTCCGACGCCACCTTCTTCGACGCGGTGAAGGCCTCGACCCGACCGGTGCTCGCGTCGCACTCGTCGTCAAGGGCGCTCTGCGACCACCCGAGGAACATGACCGACGACATGCTGCGCGCCGTTCGCGACAACGGCGGCGCCGTCTGCGTGAACTTCGGTCAAGAGTTCCTCGACCAGGGGTGGCACGATCAGTGGTCGGTGCTGCAGAAGTCGCTCGGCGGCGCGATCGAGGACATCGTCAAGGAGCACCCGGGAGACCCGAAGGCCGTGCAGCTCGGGTTCTTGCCCAGGTACCGCGCCCTCGCGGCGCAGCTTCCCCGCGTGCCCGCCTCGCGCGCGGTCGATCACATCGAGCACATCGCCAGCGTCGCGGGGGTCGACCACGTCTGCCTCGGCAGCGACTTCGACGGCATTCCCTTCGGCCCGGCGGGGCTCGACGACGTATCCAAATTCCCGTTCATCACAGAAGAGCTCTCGCGCCGCGGCTTCAGCCCCGACGACATCCGGAAGATCCTCGGCGAGAACGTGCTCCGGATCCTCGCGGCGAACGAGTCGAGCGGCGCGAGCGGGAAGACGGAGAAGAAGCCCTAAATCAGGCGGGCGCGATCTTCGATCACGCTCGCCCGATTTATTCGCCCAGGTTTGACTAAATCAGCGCTCACGTTCGTGAGCGCCGATTTAGAAAATCTGCACCGTTCCGCCGTCGCCTTCGACCGCGCACGTGCCGTCGGGCGACGCGTTGCCCGAGACGCGGAGGATATCGGCGGTATCGGGCCCGATGTAGTCGCCCGCGAGCTCCATCGAGACGACGCGAACGAGGGCCTTCTCGAGCCGCGTCACGAAGTAGCAGGGAATCTCCGGGACCTTGTGCACGCCCCCGACCCCCGAGTCGTCCGTGAGAAAGAGGTAGCGGCCCCCGGTGATCTCCGCGGCCGAGCGCATCGTGAGCTCGAGCAAGTCGTCCGTGCCGCTCGCCGACACCGGGTAGAGGCGAATCCCGGCGGTCTGGGCGTCGGTGATGGCCTTCTTCATCGCGGCCGCCCTCTCGGTGTGGTGCGGCGCGTCGGCGACCCAGAACGCGAGCTTCGCGACCGAAGGATCCGTTCGCCACGTGAGCTTCCCGAGCTCTTCGAGCCCGAGCTCGGGAGACTCGGGGTAGTCGCCGCCGCCGCCCGCGGTTTGCGCGCCGACCGTCGACGCGAACGTGCCCGTATTTCCCGTGAAGTCGAATGACTTCACGACATACGCGTCGCCCTGATCGTAGTCGGGCGTATCCCGGTAGACGACGAGCGCCCAGCGCTGATCGGCGTTCGGGAACTTCGACGCGATGGCCGCCGAGATTCCTGCGAACTCCGCGGTCAGGTACGCGATCTCGTCGCCCATGCTCCCGGTCGTGTCGATGACGAGCGCGACGTCGACGACCGCGCGCGGAGTGCGCTGCGCGGACGCCGCGTGGGCCGCGGTGTAGTCGGCCGGAGTGAACCCGGGGTCGCCCGCGATCTGGGAGTGGGCCGTGAGGTAGTTGCTGAAGAACGGAAAGTTGAGGCTGTCGTCCCAGACGCCCGCGGTCAGAACGCCCGCGCCAGAGTTCACCGGACCCGCATCGGTAGACGCCGCCGCCGCCGGCCCCGTCGAACTGCTCCCCGAGACGCCAGCGAGGCCGCCGGCGGAGCCGCTCGATCCGCCGGCCGGTCCGAACGCGGGGCTGTCGCCGCCGGTGGCCCCGCTACTGCCCCCGCCACTGCTGCCGGTGTCGCTCGCGGCGCCGCCGCTGCTGCCGCTGGAGGGGAGCGACGTCTTGCTGTCTCCCGTGCCGCCACCCGTGGAGGACCCCGTGGCGCTCGATCCGCAGGCCGCGAGAGCCACGAGACCGCACGACCCTGCGACGCCAAGCCATCTTCGATGCATGGGGGAGCCCTTCAGCAGCCTCTGTGCCGCGCACAAGACCGCGGGATCGTTGCGATCGACACTGTGCCAAGGTGCGTACACCCGACAGGGGGATCATGCCCGCGGTATGGTGACGGCCATGGCGGCGCATCATGGCGGCTCCGATCGTCGTTGACGTCGCGCCGAGTCCGTCGCCTGACGCGGAACGAGACCGCCTCGATCGCGCGCTGGTCGACGCGGAGCCCCGTCTGCGAGGGCGACGGCTGCGGCGAAGGCTCGTTCGAGGACGGCCCCACGCCGATCATCACCCGGTGAGTCTGTTCCGGGGCGCGTGGGTCACGCGAAAGGTCTGACGGTCCTGTTCGCGTCACAGCCCTGGTGCGGCGGGTACCACTGGGGCCTGACGACCGGCGGCACGAGCGTCTCTTACGCGGTGGTCGCCGACTGCGCGTCTCCGCCATCGGATGCCGAATTCGCTCCTCTCGACCTGACCGCGAGTCACGAAGTGGCCGAGGCGGCGACCAATCCGTGCAAGGGAAATGGCTGCACCGGTTACTCGCTCGATACCGGTCACTTCGTATGGCAATTCGTTCCGGCCTTGCTCACCGAGCGAGGGTTCGACGCGCTCATCCCGGTCGGCGGCGAGGTCGCCGACCTCTGCGAGTCGAACGCTGACGGATTCACGCCGCAGGGCACACTCGTGGACGTGCAGCGCCTCTGGTCCAACGAGGCCATGCTGGCAGGGCATGACCCCTGCGTCCCCACGAATGGCAGCGCGGCGTATTTCAACGCGCGCGCGCTGCTTCCTGACGATATCGACTTTGTGGTCGACGCCAATACGACGATTCGCACCGGGGGCGTCGCGGTGCCGATCGGGTCGTCAGCGGTCGTCGAGCTCGATCTGTACAGCGACGCGGACACCGGCGGCCCGTGGTCGCTCGAGGCGTTTGCGCACGATCTGGGCGTGTCCGGCCTGGCGGCGCTGAGACCCTCGCTCGATCTCCACTTCGACCGCGTCACGGGCCAGAACGGCGAGAAGCTGCATCTCACGATCACGCGAAGAGCCGGGGCGGCGGCCGGTACCGTGGTGGTCGTCGACTCGTATCTCGCCAGCAGGCACAACTACTGGCCTATCGCGGTCGGCCAATGACCTCGAGAGGGCTGCCGCGCGTGGTTCACGGCGAGGGGTTCATCGAGATCGCGCCCGCATACCGCCACGCGCCCGCCTCCTTCTCGAAGGCGGACCGTTCGGTGAACGACCGGTCCGCGCCCTGCTCGAAGATACGAGCGTGAAAGAGCATCTCACCGCGGTCGCCGTCGACGCGCGACTCGAGGATCGTCAGACCGCGGAACCGCTGCCTCTCCTTGGCCTGCGACAGCGCGATAGCGAGCGCCGCCTGGTCGTGGGCGCGGTCGGGATGATGCGCGGAGAGGGTCTCGACCAGATACCGGCCGAGGCCGAGCGCGAACGCCGCGTACCGCGATCGCATGAGCGCCTCGGGGGTCTCGGCGGCCGCTGCCCCGTCGTGGAGCGGCCCGCAGCAAGCCGCATAGCGCAGGCCCGAGTGGCACGGGCAGTCTCTGGGGCCGGAGCGAGCCGCCTTCCCCCGTATCGACGTGGAGCGGGTCATTCTGGTTTGGGTTCGCGCCGGCTTCCTCTCGAGAGCGAGAGTTTGAGGCGTCTACCTCTCGGTCACCTGGTGACGTGACGGCCGTGCGAGGCCGCTGCGCGGATCGTGACGGAGGGCGCCGGCGGGGAGGCCCCCGGTGACGTCGGCCGTGGCCATCTCGCCGCGGGACCAGAGCGTGCGCTCGACCATCGCGCGGAACACGTGCTCGAGGGCCTGGCGTACGTGGAGGCCTTCGAGCAGCCCCATCGCGCGCGCGATGGCCTCCAGCGTCGCGAGGCCGTGCTCGTGCGCTTCGGCGCGGAGCCTGTAAATCGAGGGCTCGTCGGCGGGCAGCGAGACGCACGGCACGTCGCGCAGGCCGGGAACTCGCTGGCGGACCTTCGACGCCTGACGCCACGTGCCGTCGGGCACGATGAGCGTCACCGGTCCGGGGGCGACCGCGTGGATGGGGCCGAGAGGGACGGCGTCTTCGTGCGGAAAGAGCAAGAGCGGCCGAGAGCCCGCGGCGGGCGCGATCGGCTCGCTCGGCGCATCGGCGTGGCCGCGCACGAGGACCTCGCTGTTCGGGAGACAAGCGGCGGCGAGCCGTCCCGTGTTCGACGGCTTGCGCGCCTCGACGCGATGAATGACGAGCACGAGGCGCGTCCGCGTCTCGACGCGCGGGATCAGCGAGCACACGCAGAGGCTGCCGTGCATGCGGCAGCCGCGGCAGCGGACGTGGGCGTTGTCGCGGCGGCTCACGCCGAGAGGCCTGGAGGGAGCGTCGTCGCGAGGCCGAGCGCGGCGAAGGGCTCTGCGAGATCGGCGGGCAGGGGAGCGACGACCTCGACCCGGGCGCCGGTCGCCGGGTGGGCGAACGCGACGCGATGGGCGTGGAGGGCGAGGCGATGGAGCCCGTAGCGCGCGCGGTAGTGGCGGTTGATCTCCCCCGAGCCGTAGTTCACGTCGCCCACGAGGGGGTGGTTGATGTGCCGCAGGTGGCGGCGCACCTGGTGCAGGCGGCCGGTCTCGGGGCTGGCGTCGACGAGAGAGCATCGGTCGACGGGCGACTGGGCGACCACGCGGAAGCGCGTCACGGCCGGAACGCGAGGCCCGTCTTCGCGCCTCTGGATGGGATGGTCGATGGTCCCTCCGTCGGGCGGGACGCCGCGAACGAGCGCGAGGTAGCCCTTCGCGACCGCGCCCTGCTCGAACGCGTGAGCGAGGGCCGTCGCGGCCTCTTTCGTGCGCGCGAAGACGAGCGCGCCGCTCGTGCCGCGGTCGAGACGGTGGACCGGATACACGTACCCGCCGAGCGCGTCCCGGACCCGAAACATCGCGACGTCGTCGTCGTTGTCCCAGCCGCGATGCACGAGGAGCCCCGACGGCTTCTGGGCGACGACCACGTGGTCGTCGACGTAGAGGAGTTCGATCGGCGGGAGGCCCGTCGCCATGGCTGTTCCCATAGCATCGGCTTACTCTGGCGCCGATGCTGACGACGTTCGACCACGTGACGATCGCCGTGAACGAGGTCGACGCGGCCTCCGGCGCGTACGAGCAGCTCCTGGGGTCGCCGCCGAGCTGGCGGGGCGAGCACCCGGACCTCGGCACCGCCGGCGCGCTCTTCGCGCTGGCAAACGCGGTCGTCGAGCTCGTCGGGCCCGGCGCCGACGCGACGGCGGCGACCGGCTTGCGCGAGTGGCTCGACGCACGGGGCGAGGGGCTCCAGGCCCTGGCGTTCGGCACCGACGACGCGGCGCGGTGCGCGGCCACCCTCCGCGAGCGGGGGATTCGTGCCACGCCTCCGCAGCCTGGCGAAGCGCTCGGCGCCGACGGCGTTCGGCGTCGCTACCAGACCGTCGATCTCTCCCCACGGGCTGCGCGCGGCCTTTCGCTCCTCGTCGTCGAGCGCGAGGGGCCAGCGCTCTCTGCATCCCGGGAGCCCGCCCCGGCGAGCGCCGACGCCCTCGATCACGTCGTCATCCGCACGTCGGACGCCGAGGCCGCGCTCGCGCTCTACGGTCGAGGCCTCGGGCTCCGGCTGGCTCTCGACCGCGAGGTCCGCGGCGCGCGCATGCTCTTCTTCCGGGTCGGTGGCGTCACGATCGAAGTCATCGTCGATCCCGGGGCCGGGCTTTCCGACGCCTTCTCCGGCGTCGCCTACCGCGTTCGCGATCTCGACGCCGCCCACGCGCGAGCCGTGGCGGCCGGGCTCTCCGCGAGCGAGCCGCGCGACGGAATGAAGCCCGCCACGCGCGTCTTCACGATCCGGAGCGGGACGTGCGGCGTGCCGACGCTCGTCCTCCGGGACCCCTCGCGCGATACGGCGCGCCAGGGCGCGGAAGAGCGCTGAGCTCGCCCGGCGTCGCGTGGAGCCGCCCCTGGTTCTGTGCCACGATGGTCGTCACCATGTCGGAGAACTCCAGGAACGCGGGGCGCGATACGACGAAGCCGGCGGAGCTGCAGGCCCTCGCCGCGCGGCTCCGGGCCGAGGCCGACAAGCTCCCCGCCCACCTTCGTGAAGGCGCGCTCCCGGCTGCCGAGATCGTCCACGAACACGCCCACGCCGAGAGCCCCGACAAGGTGACGATGCTCTCACACCTGCGCGGGCTCTCGAGGATCGCCGAACTCGCGCCCACAGTGAACGCGCTCCTGGAGGCGATCAGCGGCGTCGGGTTGTGACGCATCGGCAGGGCCTCGCAAATGAAAGCCGACGTCATCGTGATCGGGAGCGGGCAAGCCGGCGTTCCCCTCGCGACCCGCCTCGCCGCCTCGGGTCAGGCCCGGCTCTGCGTCTGCGTCCGCTGCCCCGGCGGCACCGCTGGGCCGGTCGCCCGGAAGCTCGCGCAGAGCACGTCGATCGCCGCCCTGATCCCTTCGGCGGTGGCGTCCACCCCGCAGACGGCCTGGATGTACGGCGCCAGCCATGTGGCGGCGTCTGCGGTGGTGCCGAATACTTTGATCGGGTGCGGCGGCGGCGCGATCATCATGAGGCCCGTCAGCACGCTTCGCTGCATCGAGCCTACGAGGCCGCTGGCGAGGATGACGGTGGCCGAAGCCGTTCGCGTCATTTCCCAGCGACGGATGATCTTCGCGATACGCGCCCGCTCTTCGCCGCCCAGACGGGCTTTGCTCGGGAAGATGACGGCCATCTCGACGACCTTGCCTCGGTTTCTCGTGTGCCAGAGATTGCCGAACGTCTCCATCCGGGCCATGTCGTCGAGCGTCAGGGTGCCCTCGAAGGCGTGGACGCCAAACTGACGCCAGACGCCCGTGATCATGTTCGCCGAGCGAAGCGTCGGCTCGAGGGTCATCTCCGCAACGCGAGCCACGCTCCAAAGTATGGGGGCTCGACGCCGCTCGCCACAAGCGCGCTCGGGCTCGACCATGGCAAAAACATCGGGAAAAACCGCCTGCGGCGATCTCGTCCATGTTCGAAGCGGGCGCGTGGCGGTCAGGCGCGCCCGCGAGGCGCACATACCCCCCGGTCGTGGCCGTCGTGCGCGTCGTAGGTTCAGAACAAGCCTGAGCTTGCGGCCGGTCCGTCGTGGGGCTACTCAGTGCCTCGGTTCACGACGTTACCTGGCTCACCACGCTCTCTCGACTCTCTTCTGAGTTGGCTCGCGCCTGGCCGTGCCTCATGACGACTTGTGACGCATTGACACAATGCGTAGGAGCTTCGGATACTCCGGAGCGACTGTCCGCCCGATTCTAGCGGCTCATCGGGCGGGTACATTGCGCGGCGCACCCTGTGCGCTTTCTAGGGCTGCTTTTCAGAGAGAATAGAACAGCATGGGCAACCGACTCTACGTGGGTAACCTTTCGTTTCAGTCGACCGCCGACTCGCTTCGCGCCGCTTTCGCGGCGTTCGGCTCGGTGACCGACGTCCACCTCGTCACCGATCGTGAGTCCGGACAGTCGCGCGGCTTCGGCTTCGTGACCATGGGCAACGCTCAAGAGGCCGCCAAGGCGATCTCCGAGATGAACAACGCCACGCTCGACGGGCGTGCGCTTCGCGTCAACGAAGCCGAAGAGCGCCCCCAGGGCGGTCGTGGTGGCGGCGGCGGCGGCGGCGGCGGCGGCGGCGGTGGAGGTGGAGGCAAGCGCGACCGCTGGTAGGTTAGGAGGGGACGATGGCTTCGAACACCACGTTCGCCAAACGACAGAAAGAGCGAGCTCGCCAAGACAAGCAGCGCGAGAAAGACGCTAAGCGCAAGCAGCGTCGCGCCGAGGGGCCCGCCCCTCGGGGCGACGTCGCGCCGGGCGAAGATCCGGATATCGCGGGAATCATTCCGGGGCCGCAGCCGATCCCGGAAGACGATTTCTAGAGCGAGAGTCGGTCTTCGTTCGAACCGAACGAAGATGCAATGGCGGCGAGAGAGGGTGGCAACGCCTCCGCCGCCGGCGCATGTCTCACGTAGGACGAGAGCGAGATTGGCCGCCGAGGCGCAGAGCAGAGACGGGGGCCGGGCTCTCGTGGGCCGCGTCGTGCCCTCTCGCGCGCGAGTTGCTCGGTACCAACCCAACTCACGGCACTGCGCTCTCTGCGCCTCGGCGGCCAATCTCGCTCTCCTAAGTTGAGCAGCATTGGGTCTACCGGCGAGTCTCGCTCGCGGCGGCGAAGACGACGTCCTTCGCTTCGCGTCCGGCGAGTGTGACGATCGCGAGCACGACGCCGACGATCCCGACGGTCCACGCCAAGACGAGCGCGTAGTCGTTGCCGTGCGCCTCGGCGAGCCCCGCCTGGAGCAGCGCCATGCGGGACATCGCGAGGTTTCCGAGCTGGTAGGCGAAGCCCGGAAGGATCGCGCGCACGGCGGGCGGCGAGAGCTCGTTCAGGTGTGCCGGCACGATGCCCCACGCGCCTTGCACCATGAACTGCATCACGAAGCCGCCGAGCGCGAACATCGGGACGGTCGACGAGAAGGCCCAGAGCGGGATCGCCGGAAGCGCGAGGAGCGCGGCGCTCGCGATCGCGCGACGGCGGCCGATACGCTCCGAGATGGCTCCGAAGAACATGCCGCCGCAGAGCGCGCCGAGGTTGTAGACGATCGCGATCGTGCCGGTCGTCGACGCGTCGAACCCGTGCTGCACCTGCAAGAACGTCGGATAGAGATCTTGCGAGCCGTGGCTGAACGCGTTGAAGCACGCCATCAAGACAACGAGAAAGAGCAGCGTCGGCAGCTGGCTCGTCACGGTCCGCGCGACTTCGCCGACCGAGGCTCGCTTCTCCGCCTTGCCGGTGAGCCACGCGGGCGACTCTTCGACCGTTCGCCGGATGTAAAAGACCAGGAGCGCGGGCGCCGCGCCGACGACGAACATCCCCCGCCAGCCGATGTGATCGAAGGCGAACTTGAACACGAGCGCGGCCATCAGGTAGCCGAGCACGTAGCCCTCTTGAAGGAGGCCCGAGAAGAACCCGCGGTTTTTCGCCGGGAGCGTCTCGAGCGCGAGCGCGGCGCCGATTCCCCATTCGCCGCCCATGGCCAGGCCGAACATCGCCCGACACAACAAGAGGACCGACAAGCTCGGAGCGAACGCCGACGCGAGCTCGCAGACCGAGTAGCTGACGACGTTGATCATCAGGATCGGCCGCCGTCCGTAGCGCTCGGCCAGCCACCCGAAGAAGAGGGCGCCAATCGGTCGCATCGCAAGCGTCCAGAAGATGCCTTGCGAGACCGCCTTGACCTCGGCGTGGAAGTCCCTGGCGATCGCGTGGATCGCGAACACGAATAGAAAGAAGTCGAACGCGTCGAGGCCCCAGCCCGCGAGCGACGCGAAGAACGCGTGGCGCTGAGGGGTGGTCAGCTCCTTGAACGGGGTCGCGAAGGCCATGGGGCAACGGACGGAAACGCCCGCCCGCGCACCGCGAACCGGCAGACCGACCTCTACAAGAAGGGCACGGGCTGAGTCGAGGCCAGAGGCCTCGCGAGGCGGCGCATCTGGGCGCGGACGCGCGCTTCTCGGCGCCTATCGGACGCGGTGAGACGTGACCGGGGGCCCCTTGCCCGACGAGGAAGACGTCGCTAAGTGGTCTAGTGGCCCCGTCTCTCGGCGGGGTCGCGCGCAGCCGCGAAGTCGATCGAAGGAAAGTCATGCGCGAGCATCGCCCAGAAGCCAGGCTGAACGAGTTCGAACCCGCGACCTACGAGGCGTGGCTCACGCTCGTCGAGCGCGATCTCGCCGGGGCGCCGTTCGAGAAACGGCTCGTCAAACGCGTGGCCGGCCTCGACATCCGGCCGCTCTACATCCGGGTCGACGAGGCGCCCGAGGGGCCCGGGCTACCCGGATTTGCCCCGTTCACGCGGGGCAGCTCCGCGCTCGGCGCCTCCGAGGCAGGGTGGGACGTCCGCCAGGAGACGGCGCACGCCGATCCGGCAGCGGCCGGCCGCGCGATCCTCGCCGAGTTGAACGGCGGCGCCACGTCGATCGTGCTCACCTTCGATCGCGGCACCCGCCGTGGCGGCGTTCCGTCGGCAGAAGGCGTGAAGGAGAACGGGGGCGCGCCATGGAGCGAGGGCGCCCTGATCGCGGGTCTCGCCGATCTCGCCGTCGCGCTCGAGCACGCGCCGCTCGATACCATGCCCCTGATGCTCTCGGCGGGCGCTTGCGCGTTGCCCGTCGTGGCCGGTCTCGTCGCTCTGGCGGCCCAGCGCCGCGTGAAACCGGCGGCGCTCGCGGGCTCGCTCGGAGCCGACCCGCTCGGAACGCTGGCAGCCGAAGGCGAGCTCCCGATGTCCGTCGACGCCGCGCTCGAAGAGGCCGGCGAGCTCGCGATCTGGGCCGACGCGCACGCCCCGCGGCTGCGCGCGTTCACGGTCGACACCTCCCCCTACCACGACAGCGGCGCCGACGCGGCGACCGAGGTGGCCCTGGCCCTGGCGACCGGCGTCGCCTACCTCCGGGCGATGACGGACGCGGGGCTGACCGTCGACGCCGCCGCCAGGCAGCTCGTCTTCAGCTTCAGCGTCGGGCGCGACTTCTTCATCGAGGTCGCCAAGCTTCGCGCCGCGCGCGCGACCTGGTCGAAGGTCGTGGCGGCAAGCGGCGGCGAGCCCGCGCCGATGGTCATTCACGCCCGCACCTCGCGGCGGACCAAGTCGCGCCACGACCCCTGGGTCAATCAGGTCCGCGGCACCGCCGAGACCTTCTCGGCCGTCGTCGGCGGCGCGGACGCGATCACGACGTCGAGCTTCGACGCGCCGCTCGGCGAGAGCGACGACTTCGGCCGCCGCATCGCGCGCAACACGCAACACATCTTGCGTCATGAATCGAACATCCATCGCGTCGTCGACCCGGCCGGCGGGAGCTGGTACGTCGAGGCCATCACCGACGGTCTCGCGCGGCGAGCGTGGGAGAAGCTCCAGTCGATCGAGCACTCCGGCGGCCTCGCGGCCGTGCTCGCGGCCGGCACGCTCCAGGCGGAGCTGAAGGGCGCTCTCGAGGCTGACCGCAAAGCCGTCGAGACGCGAAAGACGGCCATCACCGGCGTCAACGAGTACCCGAACGTGCGCGAAGAGAGCCTGGAGCGCGCGGTCGCATCGCGCCCGAACGTCGGCGGCGCCGTGGCATCCAGGGCCGCGTCGCTCGGCCTTCTCCGCGGTTCGCTCGTCGAGCACGCGACGCGCGCGGTCGCCGAGGGCGCCGGGTTCCTCGAAGTGCGCGCCGCGCTCGATCGCGGCGAGCACGCGAAGGTCACTGCGCTCGTGCGAGAGCGGCTGGCGCAGCCCTTCGAAGCGCTCCGCGACCGCGCCGATCGGTTCTTCGCCGCGAAGGGCCGGCGGCCCGCGGTCTTCCTCGCCAACCTCGGCCCCATCGCCGACCACAAGGCGCGCGCCGGCTTCGCGCAGAACGTCTTCGAGGCCGGAGGCTTTCTCGTGCACCCGAACGACGGATTCGTCAGCGCCGACGAGGCGGCCGCCGCGTTCGTGGAGAGCGGCGCCGAGATCGCGGCCCTCTGCTCGAGCGACGCGCTCTATGCCGACCTCGCTCGACCCGCGGCTCGCGCGCTCCGGGCGAAGGGCGCGCTGGCGATCGTGCTCGCGGGAACGCCCGGCGACGCCGAGGCGGCTTATCGCGATGCGGGCGTGACCGACTTCGTCTTCGTGGGCGTGAACGTGGCCGCCTGTTTGCGCTCGCTGCTCGAGCGCGCGGGTGCGGTCTGATGGGCCACGGCAGCCAGGGGTCGATTCCGAACTTCGCCGGCGTGCCGTTCGACGGCGCCTCGCCGGCGACCCCCATCGAGTCCTGGGCAAAGCAGGTCCAGGAGGAGACGGGGCGCGGCGCCGAAGCCGTCGCCTGGGCGACCCCGGAGCAGCTGCCCGTCAAACCGCTCTACACGGCCGGCGATCGCGAGGGCGTCGATCACCTCGACACGCTGCCGGGGATTCCGCCTTACGTTCGTGGCCCGTACGCCACGATGTACGCGCTCAAGCCCTGGACGATACGGCAGTACGCGGGCTTCTCGACCGCCGAAGCGAGCAACGCGTTCTACCGGCGGAACCTGGCCGCCGGCCAGATGGGGCTCTCGATCGCGTTCGACCTCGCGACCCACCGCGGATACGACAGCGACCACCCGCGGGTCCTGGGCGACGTGGGCATGGCCGGCGTCGCCATCGATTCGATCATGGATATGCGCATCTTGTTCGACGGGATTCCCCTCGATCAGATGAGCGTCTCGATGACCATGAACGGCGCCGTCCTCCCGGTGATGGCGCTCTTCATCGTGGCGGCCGAGGAGCAGGGCGTGTCGCCCGAAAAGCTCAGCGGGACCATCCAGAACGACGTCCTCAAAGAGTTCATGGTGCGGAACACGTACATCTATCCGCCCGATCCCTCGATGCGGATCGTGGGCGACATCTTCGCGTACACGGCGAAGCGAATGCCGAAGTTCAACAGCATCTCGATCAGCGGCTACCACATGCAGGAGGCCGGGGCGACGGCCGACATCGAGCTCGCGTACACCCTGGCCGACGGCGTCGAGTACGTGCGCACCGGCCTGCGGAGGGGCCTCACGATCGACAAGTTCGCGCCGCGGCTCTCGTTCTTCTGGGCCATCGGCATGAACTTCTTCATGGAGGTGGCCAAGATGCGGGCCGGGCGCCTCCTCTGGTCGAAGCTGATCAAGGAGTTCGATCCGAAGGACCTCCGAAGCCTGTCGCTGCGAGCGCACTGCCAGACCTCGGGCTGGAGCCTCACCGCGCAGGACCCGTACAACAACGTCGCGCGGACCTGCATCGAGGCAATGGCCGCGACGCACGGGCACACGCAGAGCCTGCACACCAACGCCCTCGACGAGGCGCTCGCCTTGCCGACCGATTTCAGCGCGCGCATCGCCCGCAACACGCAGCTCTATCTCCAGCAAGAGAGCGGGACCACGCGCGTCATCGATCCCTGGGGCGGCAGCTACTACGTCGAGAGGCTCACGCACGATCTCGCGGAGCGCGCGTGGCAGCACATCCTCGAAGTGGAGTCGCTCGGCGGAATGGCGAAGGCGATCGCGACCGGATTGCCCAAGATGCGCATCGAAGAGTGCGCCGCGCGGACGCAGGCGCGCATCGACTCGGGGCAGCAGGTCATCGCCGGCATCAACCGGTTCCGGCTCGACGAGGGCGGGGTCGAGAAGCAATCGGCCATCGAGGTCCTCCGGGTCGATAACCAGGCCGTTCGCGCCTCGCAGATCGCGCGCCTGCGCGAGCTCCGCGCGAACCGCAACGAAGCCGACACCCGGGCCGCGCTCGACGCGCTGACCCGCGCCGCCGGCGCCGGGGCCGGGCAGGGGCCGGGGCAGGGCGAGGGGGCGAACTTGCTCGAGATCGCCGTCGACGCGGCGCGGAAGAGGGCCAGCGTCGGCGAGATCAGCTACGCTCTCGAGAAGGTCTGGGGCCGCCACGTGGCCCAGATTCGATCCATCACCGGCGTCTACAAGAGCACCGTGGGAGAAGCGTCCGAAGATCTCGTCGAGGTCCAGAGGCTGGCCGACGCGTTCGAGAAGAACGAGGGCCGGCGCCCGCGAATCCTCGTCGCCAAGATGGGACAAGACGGCCATGATCGCGGCGCGAAGGTCATCGCCACGGCGTTCGCCGACCTCGGGTTCGACGTCGACGTCGGGCCCCTCTTCCAGACGCCCGACGAGACCGCGCGGCAGGCCGTCGAGAACGACGTGCACATCATCGGCGCGAGCTCGCTCGCCGCCGGACACCTCACGCTGCTGCCGGCCCTGAAGGCCGAGCTGAAGAAGCTCGGACGCGACGACATCATGATCGTGGTGGGCGGCGTCATTCCGCCACAAGACTACGAGCAGCTCTTCGCCGACGGCGCGAGCGCGGTATTCGGACCGGGAACGGTGATCAGCAAGGCGGCCAAGGAGTTGCTCGTCGAGCTCAATCAGCGCCTCGGATATGCCGCCGAATAGCCCCGACCTGCCGCGCCGCCGCGCGCTCACGGTCGACGACTACGTGGAGGGCGTGCGGGGGGGCGACCGCGCCATCCTCGGGCGCGCGATCTCGCTCGTCGAGAGCAACGCGCGCGGCCACCACGATCTGGCTCAAGACGTGCTCACGCGCCTCTTGCCGTACACCGGCGGCGCGCAGCGCGTCGGGATCAGCGGCGTGCCCGGCGTCGGCAAGAGCACGTTCATCGAGGCGCTCGGAACGAACCTCACGAAGCTCGGCCACCGCGTCGCCGTTCTCGCCGTCGACCCGACGAGCGAGCAGACCCGAGGGAGCATCCTGGGCGACAAGACGCGCATGGTGAGCCTGACCCAGGATCCCAACGCCTTCATACGCCCGTCGCCGAGCAGCGGCTCGCTCGGCGGAGTGGGCCGCAAGACGCGCGAGACCCTGCTGCTCTGCGAGGCCGCCGGCTTCGATGTCGTGCTCGTGGAGACCGTGGGCGTCGGCCAGAGCGAGACGACGGTGGCCGACATGGTCGACGTCTTCGTCGTCTTGATGCTCGCGGGCGCGGGCGACGAGCTCCAGGGCATCAAGCGCGGCATCCTCGAGATCGCGGATCTCGTCGCGGTCAACAAGGCCGACGGCGGCAACGAGCAGGCGGCCGAGCGCGCTCGCCGTGAATACGCGAGCGCGCTCCACTTGCTGCGAGGCCGCGACGCGTCGTGGAAGGTGCCCGTCGTGAAGTGCTCGGCGCTCACGAACCAGGGTCTCGATGTCCTGTGGGGTCACGTCGAGCGGCATCGCGCCGAGCAGACGGCGAGCGGCGCCCTCGAGCAGAACCGCAAACGGCAGCTCTTACGCTGGATGTGGCAGATGGTCGAAGGCGAGCTGTTCGACACGTTCAAGCGGCACCCGCGCGTCGTCTCGGTGGTGCCCGATCTCGAGGCGCAGGTCCACGACGGGACCGTCACCGCGACCATCGCCGCCGAACGGATCCTGGAGGCGTTCGGCGTCCGCCGCTAGCCGTGCCCTCGGCTCACGCTCGAGAGCGAGATTGGCCGCGGAGCCGCAGAGAGAATCTCTGCTCTAGTCGTCGTCGTCGCTGAGGTACGTGTACTTTCCCAAGCTCTCTTCGTAGTGCCGCATGAGGAGCCGCATCTGCGCCAGCGTGATCTGGTTCGTGCGGAGCGCGGACTCTGCCTGCTGCCTCACGCGTTCGACCATGTCTTCGGTCTTGTATTGCACGTAGTGCAGCACCTCGGCGACGGAGTCGCCCTTCACCACGTGCGAGACGTGATAGCCCTGCCCCTCGGCGAGGCGAACGTGCACGGCGTTGGTGTCGCCGAAGAGGTTGTGGAGGTCTCCGAGGATCTCCTGGTAAGCGCCGTTCAGGAAGAGCCCCAGGTAGTAGGGCTGGCTCGCCACGAGGGGGTGCACCTCGAGCACGTTCTTCACGTCCTCGCGATCGATGAAGTGGTCGATGGCGCCGTCGCTGTCGCAAGTGAGATCGGCGATCGTCGCGCGCTCGGTCGGCTCTTCGTCGAGCCGGTGGATCGGCATGATGGGAAAGAGCTGGTCGATCGCCCAGGTGTCCGGAGCCGATTGGAATATGGAAAAATTGCAGTAGTAGATCGCGGCGAGCACGCGCTCGAGGTCCCGCAACTCGTCAGGAACGAAGCGCATCCTCCGCACGGTCTGGAGGATCTTCACGCAGCAGCCCCAGTAGAGCTTCTCGACCTGGGCGCGCTCGCGGAGGCCGACGTAACCGAACTTGAAGAGGCTCTGCGCCTCCTCCTTCGCCTGACTGGCGTCGTGCCACGCCTCTTGCACGTTCTTGGGCACGACGTTCTTCCAGGTCTCGTACAGGCCCCGGAGAATGGCGTGCGAGTCGGGCGGGGGCGGCTCGGGTTCGCCGAAGCGGACGTCGTTGGTGCCTACGACCTCGAAGATCAGCACCGACTGGTGCGCGGTGATGGCGCGGCCACTCTCGGTGACGACCGTCGGCACCGGAACGTTCGCCTTGTTGCACGCGTCGAGAATGCCGAAGACGACGTCGTTCGCATATTCCTGGATATTGTAGTTCTTCGAAGCGTGAAAGTCGGTCTTCGAGCCGTCGTAGTCCACGGCGAGGCCGCCGCCGACGTCGAGGTAGCACATGCGCGCGCCCATTCTCGCGAGATCGACGTAGATGTTCGCGGCCTCGGCGATCGCGTTCTTGATGGGGATGATCGACGAGACCTGGCTGCCGATGTGAAAGTGGAGGAGCTGCAAGCTCGATAGGAGATTCTTCTCGGCGAGCCGATCCACGACCTCCACGATTTCCGACGTCGTCAATCCGAACTTCGCGCGATCGCCGGCAGAGTCCTTCCAGCGGCCGACGCCCTTCGCGGTCAGCTTGGCGCGAACCCCGAGGGCGGGCACGATGCCCAGCTTCTCCGAGGCTCGAAAGACCATGTCGAGCTCCTCGATCCTCTCGAGCACGACGAAGACGGTCTTGTCGAAGCGCTGGGCGAGGAGAGCCGTCTCGATGTACTTCTCGTCCTTGTACCCGTTGCAGAGAATGAGCCCACCGCTCTCCTGCGCGGTTGCGAGCGCGATGAGGAGCTCCGGCTTGCTGCCTGCCTCGAGCCCGAAGCTCCAGGGAGCGCCGAACTCGACGACCTCTTCGACCACGTGTCTCTGCTGGTTGACCTTGACCGGGTAAACGCCGCGATAGACGCCCGGGTACCGGTACTCGCCGATCGCGCTGCCGAAGCACTCGTTGAGGCGACGAATGCGGTCGCGCAAGATGTCCGAGAAGCGAACGAGGAGCGGGAGCTCGAGGCCCCGCGCCTTGAGGTCATTGGCCAGGGCGAAGAGATCGATGCCGCGGCTCTCCCGCGACGGATCCGGCCGCACCTCGACGTGCCCGTCGGCGTTCACGGCGAAGTACGGCTCGCCCCAACCCCGAATCTGGTAGAGGTCGACGCTTTTTTCGATGGACCACCCAGGCGGTCCCGGTTCGTTCAAGGACGGCGCCGGCTCCAGGGTAGTCGAGTTGACGCGCGGGTCTGTGGAGTCTCGGACGGTCACCGGCGGAGCATAGGCACCGCAGAACGTTTTGGAAACGACGCTCTACGGTCGCCGCGAGTCTGTCACATGGGGAACCGGCCGCCGACCCGTCAAGGCCGCCCGAGGTACGGCCGTCGACATGCCGCCCGCCGTGCAGACTCCCATGATCGCGCGGCGGCGGCCGCGGCGCGCGAGTTCGAGCAGCGTCGAGCCGAGGTACCGTATCCCGGACATGCC
Source organism: uncultured Myxococcales bacterium (assembly GCA_937902985.1). Classification (GTDB taxonomy): domain Bacteria; phylum Myxococcota_A; class Polyangia; order Polyangiales; family Polyangiaceae; genus Palsa-1150. The sequence continues at coordinate 15,613 of CALFNG010000207.1, read as the reverse complement.
GTACGGATGACCAAGGGCCACCGCGCCCCCGTTGACCGAGGATCGGCAGCCCGCGCCGCGCCGCCGCGTCGGCATCCATCATCACGACGGCACCCGCGCCGTCGGACAGCTGCAGGACGCGCGCCCGCACTCGCCGAGTCGCCGAAAGAACATCGCGCGCTCGGCGTCGTTCCGGGCGGTCGCCGCGCCTCGCTCGAGCCACGATCGCGCTCGCGGCGTGTCGCCGGCCCGGAGGGCCAGGTCGCCGAGAGCAGCCCAGAAGAACGGGTACGCCTCGAGCTTCTCACGCGACTCGATAGCCAGTACTTCGTCGATGCCGTCGCGGGGGCCGACGAGCTCCGCCCGGGCGATCGCGCGGCCAAGCGCCACGACGGGCGTGCGCTTGCGCGCGTAGAGGAGATCGTAGAGGCGCGCGATCTCGCTCCACGGCGTCTCGCGAACCGATCGCGCCATCGCGTGCTGCGCCGCGATCCCGGCCTCGAGGTGGTACGCCGTGAGCTCGCCTCCGTTCGCCGACGCGCCGAGGTGCTGCATGCCGAGCGACACGAGCTCGCCGTCCCAGAGTGTCCGGTCCTGGCGCTCGAAGGGCACGAGCGAGCCCGCCGCGTCGAGCCGTGCGGGCATGCGTGCCGCGTGGAGGCACATGAGGGCGACGAGCGCGTGGACCTCCGGGCTCGACGTGGCGGGCGCGTCGACCAGGAGCGTCGCCAGTCGAATCGCTTCGGCGCAGAGGTCGGCGCGGATCGGCTCGGGTGTCGCGCTCCCGTGATAGCCGGCGTCGAACATGAGGTAGAGGGCCGTCATCACGGCCGGCAGCCGCTCGCGCGCCTGCTCGGGCGTCGACACTTCGTAGAGCACGCCGTCGTCGGCCAGGACCTTCTTCGCGCGGGTCAGCCGCTTCTCCATGGCAGCGCGATCGGCGAGAAAGGCGCACGCGACCTCGGCGGTTCCGAAGCCGCACACGAGCTTCAAGATCAGCGCGGTGCGCCCGTCGTCCGTCAGCGAGGGATGGCAGCACGAGAACATCATTCGCAGGAGGTCGCCGCTCTCGTCGTCGGGGTCGAACGCCGGCTCGGCCGCGGCCGCGTCGTCGGCCAGGGCCTCGGGCGTGATGACTCGCGCGCGGACGCGATCCCGGCGGAGCGCGTCTCGCACCCGGTTTCGCATGACCGCGAAGAGCCACCCCTCGGGGTCGCGTGGCATGCCGAGTCGCCACGCCTGGAGGGCGGCGAGCAGCGTCTCCTGCACGATGTCCTCGGCCAGGTCGACGCGCTGGACCCCGAGCATGCGGACGAGCGCCCCGATCATCCGGCCCGACTGGCGCCGGAACAGCGTCGCCAGCACGAGCTCGGGGTCGGCGTGCATGCCCATCGGCCGCGAATCAGCCGCGCGCGAAGATCGGGCGCACTTCGACCGAGCCGTCGAACTCATAGACCGGGCACCCGAGGGCCAGCGTCGTGGCCGCCTCGAGGGATTCGGCGACGATGAGCAGAGTGCCCGTGACCATGTCTTTCGACTCGGCGTAGGGCCCGTCGGTCACCGTCTTCGACGAGCCGCGCACCACCTTTCCGCTGTTCTGCAGGGGCTGCCCGCCGTCTTCGTGGTGGCCCTTCCTGGCGAGCTCGCCGACCCAGACCTTCCACTTCTCGAGGTGAGCGCCGAGCTCGGCGGGCGACAGGCCCTTTTGCACGAAACCGCCGCCACGGAACACGAACATGAATTTTGCCATCGTCTGTCTCCTTCGAGGGTCGGCGACGCTCGCCGAACGCGTAGCCAGGGACGCGCGAGTCCCGAGGGAAAGGACATCGTAGCGAAGGTTTGTCTTCGCCGTCGGTCGCGGCGAAGAACCCGCCGGGGGCGAGCGCGGCCCGATGGCGGTGGTACAGTTTCAGGGTGGACGCCGCAGAGCGAAAGGCCGCCAGAGCCAGCTGGGAGGGACGTGTCTTTCGCGGCGGCTGGGAAGAGATGGCCGACTACGACGCGCTCTTCTGGGACCGCCTCCCAGTGGACGTCCGCGCCGAGGCGGTCTGGGAGCTCAGCAAGGAGCTCCATGCGATCGCGCATCCGGAGACCCATGAACGCCGACTTCCTCGATCTGCTTACCGCCTTGAGCGCCGTTGAAGCGCGGTTCCTCGTCGTCGGCGGCTATGCGGTCGGCGTCCACGGCAGACCTCGCGCGACCAAGGACCTCGACGTGTGGATCGAGCCGAGCGCCGACAACGCCCGGAGGGTCATCCAAGCGCTGCGGGATTTTGGTGCGCCGCTCGGTGACCTCACCGAACGGGATCTCGAGGCGCCGGGGACCGGTTTCAAGATGGGCGAGCCGCCAGCGCGCATCGACGTTCTGACGCAGATCGAAGGGGTCCGATTCGAGGACGCTTGGCCCCGGCGACTCGAGACGTCCTTCGGGTCGGTGAGGTGTGCGGTCATCGGGCGAATCGACTTGCTCACGAACAAGCGCGCCGCCGGTCGGCCGCAGGACCTCGCCGACGTCGCGGCCCTCGAGAGGTTGGAGAAGGCCAAGGAAAAGCGCTGAACGGACCTCCCGCCCGAGAGGAGCGCTGGGCGGACGGAAGTCTCAAGGTGCCCTCGACGGCAAGACGTCGGCCCGTGGGCCCCTTGATCGAGCCTTCCTTTCGCCGACAGCAGCGCGCTGCCTCCTCGGCTCCCACCGGACGCGTGCTCGCGAAGGCCGGGTCTACGGTCGACCGGGTCGGTTCGACGGCGCTACACTGGCTCTGTGACTCGACTCGAACGGTTCCGACAATACGTGGCCCTGATGGATCCGCTCGTCCAGCCGGATCCTGAAGCCGGCCTCTACGTCGAGTCTGACCCGCGCGAAGAGATCGTCGACGAAATCGCCAGAACCGTCGAGTTGAAGCCAGATCGTCGACTGTTGGTGGTCGGCTGCACCGGATCCGGGAAAACAACACTGATGAGGCGATGCGTGCAGCGCGTCCGTGAGGCAGTGAAGGAGACCGGGGACTACGGTGCATACCTCGACGTCAGCCGCTTCCACCGGTTCGATGCGGAACCGCTCGAAGGGGTCCTGATCGCCATCGCCGGCAAGCACGTGGCACCCTCCGCGCCGACCTGATTGAACTGTCCGGCGACGAGGTCTCTGAATTCTCCGCGCGCAGCGCCGAGGACATCGAGGCGGCCATCGAGGCGCGGACGCAGGTGGTCATCCGAGTCGACGGCGTCCCCGAAGAGCAATGGCGAGCACTCGACCGGGCTCGTTCTCGTCTGACGCCTAAGGCGCCCGTCGTCCTGGTAGCGGACGACCTGACCGCAAGGCGAATCAGCGCCGCTGCACCAGCGCTTGCGAGCTGGGTTGCAGGCTCGATGTACCTCTCAGACGGTGTTGAAGCACGCGGCCAGGCGGTACGGCTGGACCGCCTCGCTGCCCTGCGGGAGCGCTTCAAGATGACGGACGAAGAAGCGGTCCAAAAGGCCGAGCGAGGAGACACGCCGGCCGATCCGGAATTTGCGGTCTGGTTGGTCCTCCTCGGTCGCGGTGAACTCGTGGAGGGGGCAAGACGTTGAATCTTGCCGATCGAATACTCGCAGCCCGGCCAACCCTTGAGGACGTGACCGCTGATGATCTACTCCGTCGTATGCGCGCTGCAATGAAGCGAGCCTACGATGACGATGTGCTTGCCGTTCCACAGCACGACATCAATCGCTACGTTCACATCGTTGCGCCGCCCCCTGGCATCGAAGGCGCGAGAGTGCGTGCCATCGCAGGGGGCGAGAAAGATTTCAAGAGACGGTCCGAATCGGCTCAGCTGCGGCGCAGCGACGGAGTGTGGTTTCACTTCACGATCACGGTAGCTGAAGGTCGGGGCAAGGCTCTCGACCTACTCGCTTACACCTTCGAGGTCGCGTACCCCGATGGCCATGTGCCGGAGTTCATCCGGTTCGACCTGAACCCGCCAGGACACCCCAACGAGGCGCGGGAGATGCGGTCCCACATGCACCCGGGACGGGAGGACCTTCGGCTCCCAGCACCGGTTCTTGACCCACTGGAGGCCCTGCACCTGATGCTGCGCATGGAGATCGTTACCAAGTAAAACCAGGCACGTGGCCTCGTACGCGCACCCTTGCAGGGCCGGGCACGATTGTCCGGCCCCTCTGGGCCAGAGTAGCGCGCGCGGGCGCATCGGCCCCGGGCGCCCAGCTTAGTGCCTGGCCCTCACGATCGCCCCGACGATGCCGCCCCCGACGACGAGCCAGGTCGTCTCGAGCTTGAACGCGATGAGCGCGACGGCGGCGACCACGGCGAGAGCGCCCGTCACGACGTCCACGACCGCCGACCTCGCGAGCTGCACGGCCACCACGGCCATGAGGGCGAGCGCGGCCGCGTTGACGCCGTCGAGAAACGCGCCCGCGGCCGGCGAGGCCCGAAGGCGACCGAGCCAGGGACGCGTCAGCGGCACGAGGACGAAGCCCGGCAAGAAGATGCCCACGGTCGCGAGGCCCGCGCCCCATCCGCCCGCGACGACGTAGCCGATGAACGTCGCGGCGGTGAACACGGGGCCCGGCGTCACCTGACCCACCGCGATGGCATCGAGGAGCTGCTGTTCGGTGAGCCAGTGAAGGCGGTCGACGAGATCCGCGCGCAAGAACGCGAGGAGGACGTACCCGCCGCCGAAGACGAACGCCCCGGCCTTCAGGAACGTGAAGAACAGGAGGGTCAAGGTCACCGGCACCGCGGCGGACGCGCTCGTGAACGCCACGCCTGCGAGGAGGCCCGGCTGAAACGAGCGGAGTCGCCGCTCTCCTTTCGCGAGCTGGCGTGCGATCAACGAGATCAACCCGCCTCCGAGCAACACCGCGAGCGAGTCGACGCCCAGCGCCGAGGCGACGCACGCCGCGAGGCTCAAGGCGCCGAGCCCGATCGACCTCTTGACCGCCTTCGGAGCGAGGCTCCAGAGCGACTGGGCCACGACGGCGATCACCACCGGCTTGATCCCGTAGAGGGCTCCCGCCACCTCGGGTCTCGCGCCGAAGGTCACGTAGGCCCAGGCGAGGAGGGAGACCATCGCCGCGGCCGGCAAGATGAAGCACGCGCCGCCCGCGAGGAGCCCGCGCCACCCGGCCTGCTCGTAGCCGATGAAGATCGCGAGCTCGGTGGAGCTGGGGCCGGGGATCACGTTGGCCACGCCGAGGAGATCCAGGAACCGCTCGGAAGAGAGCCATCGTCGCCGTCGAACGACCTCGTTCTCCATCATGGCGATGTGGACCGCGGGGCCTCCGAACGCCGTGAGGCCCAGGCGCAAGAAGAGGAGCGCCAGCTCGGCTACGGTCGCGCGCGCGGGCGCCTCGGTCGAACGGATGCCGCCCGGATCGTCGCCCGGGTGGTCGCGGTCCGTGCTGTTTCTTTCCCTAGGTGCTGGCATCGGCGGGGTAGAGCCGCACCTTGAGGGGGCGGTGCTTCGCGTGTACGGAGAGGCTATCGCCTTGCCTATCTCGTGGACGAAGAAGCTGGTAGACGACTGGTCGGCCACCGTCGGGCCGCTGTCGGTGAAGATCCAGCCCAAGGGCGACGGCCGCTACAACTGGCAGGTCTTCAAGGGCGACGCGCTGAACCCCATGGCCACGGGCGTCGCGAACTCGCTCGGCGCGGCGAAGACCGTGGTCGAGCAGTTCGTGAACCGGTCGGGGCTCGTCTGAGGAGCGCCCGAGGGAGGCCGTGTCGCTCCGCGCCCGGTGGCAAGCCACGGCGACCCTCGTCGCGCGGACCCGCGACGTGCTCGACGCGCGGCCGGGCGACCCCCGGTGGCAGGGGGACGGCGGTGCACCGGCGGCGCTCGCGGCACGCGGGTGGGCGTCGCATCTGCTGTCACTGAGCGACGCGCGCGTCGAGGCCCTCGAGACGCGTGGGACCGACGCGGACTGGGGCGACGCGCCGCCGTCACTCGCCGCGATGCTCCACGACGCGCGCGCCGTCTGCGCGATGCCCTCGCTGAGGGCCGAGGGAGCGACGCGGCCGGCGCGCCGACTCGAGACGCCGCGCAAGCGCGCGCAGATTGACGCGTTCGCCGAGGTCATCGTGCCGCTCGCGTCGCGGGCGACGCGGGTCGTCGACGTAGGGTCGGGACACGGCCATTTGACGCGAGAGATCGCCGGGCGCATCGCCACGCCGGTCGTCGGCCTCGAGCGCGACGCGGCCCTCGCGAACCGCGCGCGGGCGCTGCCCTCATCGGGCGCGGCGGCGTTTGCCGTCACCGACGTCTTGCGCGACGGTCTGAGCTTTTCGGCGGGCGACTGCGCGATCGGTCTCCATGCGTGCGGCGAGCTCGGGGACGCGATGGTCGAGAGCGTGGGCCGCGTGGAGGGCGACGCGCGCGTCTCGATCGCCCTCGTCGGGTGTTGCTTGCAGAAGCGGCGAGCGGCGTCGCGCCGGCCGCTCGTCCGGGTGGGGGAGGACAGGCAGTCGCGAGAGTTGGCGGAACGGAGCGAGCTCGCGGCGCTGGAGAGCGCTCTCGAGTTGCCTCGACCGCTGCTGGGGCTGAGCAACCTGACGGCGCGCGACGAGGGCGTCGAGGCGACGCGCGCGGAGAATGTGGCGGGCCGTGAGCGACGGCTCGCGCTTCATCGGCTGCTCTCGGCGCGCGTCGGGGCGCTGCGCCTCGGGGCCGAGATCGACGGCTTGAATCGTCGGGCGGCGCAGGGCGACCTGTCGTCGCTCGTGGCGCGGGCGTTCGGGCACCGCGGATTGGCCATGCCGTCGAGCCCGGAGATCGAGGCAGCGGCGGCGTGGGCTCGCACCGAGCATGCGAGAGCGAGGCGCCTGTCATTGCCGCGGTCGATGCTTGCCCGGGTGCTCGAGGTCTTCGTGCTCCTCGACCGGGCCGTCTATCTCGAGGAACGAGGCTTCACGGTGTCGGTCGGGACCGTGTTCGCGTCGAGCGTGAGCGCGCGCAACCTGGGGCTCGTCGGGAGCCGGTAGAGGGGAGCCCTGACGTGGATGGGCGGGCGCCTGAGGGGGATGGGCGCGGCGGTCACGGGGGGGGAGCCCACCTGTCCGAGGTCCCAGGTGACGACCGGCTTCATGGCCGACCCAGGTGCCAGTCGCCCTCACTCGTCTTCTCGGCCCCCCTTGCCCATCGCGTCGAGCACTTCGCGCGTGCGCCGGCGCTCTCGCCCGACCGCCTCGTCGTGACCTTCGCCGAAGGCGATTTGCTCGAAAAGACTCGCCGCGTCGTCCTCCCGCAGGGTTGGCGGGGGCTCGGTCGTGTCGGCTCCGGCGCCGGGGCCCATGGGAACGTGCATGCTCGGCCGGCGTCCCAGCGATGCGTAGGCGGACCGGATGGCGACCTGCATCTCGCGGGCGCTGCGCCATCGGTCGCGCTTGTCGAACGCGAGCGCGCGATCGATGACGTTCACCACCGCCTCCGGAACCCCCGGCAGCGCGACGGCCAGCGAGGGTGCGGGGTCCTTCATGGAGGCCATGAGCGTCTCGAGCTGGGTGGACGCCTCGTGGGTCGGCCGGCCCACCATCGCCCGGAACATGACCGCGCCGACGCTGAAGAGGTCGGAGCGCACGTCGACCTCCTCGGGGGTCCCGCGGGCCTGCTCCGGCGCGAGATAGCCGACCGTCCCGATGACGATGCCGCTGAGCGTCGGAATCGACGAGACGATCCCGTCCCGGATCCGTGCGAGCCCGAAGTCGAGCACCTTGGCGTGCCCGACGGTCGTCAAGAAGAGGTTCCCCGGCTTGATGTCTCGGTGAAGGATCCCGTTCGCGTGCGCCATGTCGAGGACGTCGAGGACCTGCCCGGCGATGCCGAGCGCCTCGCCGTAGGGGATCTTGCCTCCCACCTTGGCGAGCCGGCGTGACAGCGACTCGCCTTCGAGTAGCTCCATGACCAGAAAGGGGGCGCCGTCGGTGGCGAGGCCGTCGTCGAGAATGGCCAGCGCGCCGGGGTGATCGATCTTGTTGGCGACGTAAGCCTCCCGCAGGAACCGCCGGCGCAGCTCGGGCACCGCGGCCACGCTCGTGTGGAGCACCTTGAGAGCGGCACGCCGCCCGTCGCGGTGCCTTCCTTCGTAGACGCCGGCGGTAGCCCCGACGTCGATGAGCCGGTCGATGGACCAATGCCCGTTGAGGGGCCGGCCGACGCGCTCGGCGGCTTTCTGGGGATCGATGGCCGCGTCCAGTTCCATCGCCGCACCATCGTGACGGCCGGGTGCGGCGTCAAGCGTCGGCGCCCTTGGTCATTGGACCCGGCGGTGGTTCCCTGGTTGGCGCAGGTTCCGGCACAGGCTCTCGCGCTGGAGGTGATCGGTGCGGAGGCTCCTCGTCCTGCGGGGCCGTCAGGGCTCTTGAACAGGTACCGCCGGACCCGGCGGGTCGGAGAGGCTCGGCATGCAGGCCCTGGCGATACACGTTCCATGATGGCGTACAGCATTTTCGGGGGTCTCCTTCCCAGGACGAAGGACTAAGCCGGCGGACGACAGGGGGTCGACGAAAAAAGTGAGGGGCGTGTCGGATCCACCTTTCCGCGTTCGTCCTCGGGGCATGGAAGCCATCCTCGACCAAGGTTCAAGCTCGGCCACTACCGGATCCGCGACCGCCAAGACCTGGACGGCGCGCATTCTCGGCTCCCTCCTCGTTCTCTTTCTCCTCGTCGACGCGATGTCGTCGCGGAGCCACACTCTGAGTCTTTTGCTGCAAGCAGCGTGGGTGTAGTCAAGCCAGACTGTGCCATCCCGGATCGTGTGGTCACACACATGGGCTGTCCGCCGGGTCGGGCCGGCAACGACGACTCCCGTAAATGCGGGAACACCTCAAACCGGCAATCGCGCCTTCCCCCGGCACGCTGGATGCGTAGGCAATAGTCTGGAGGAGGGGACGGACATGAAGGCATTGTCGTCGCGCTTTCGATTCGTGGGGACGTTCGCATTGTTCCTGACGCTTCCCTTCCTGGCGGGCGCGGACGGTGACGGATGCAGCGGGAAGATCGCGTCCCCGCCGGCACCCACCTCCGATGCGGGAACGGCCTGCGCACCCCCGGACTGCACAGGCCTTGCAGCGCCATCGGACGCGAAGCTCTGTCCGGGTGGGACTGCCGTCGGCCGAACCATGTGCAGCAGGAGCGCCACCGGCTCGTGTGAATGGGACTTCCCCGCGTGTCCGGTCGTCGTCGACGACGCGGGGTCGTGCGTGTGCGCGGGGCCGGCGCCGGGCGCGCCGACCTCCATCTGCCCCGATGGGTCGACGGCGGGCCCCGTGTGCGTAACGGCACCGGACGGCCCTTGCGGATGGCAGATTCGATCGTGCTCGACGCAGGTGTGCCCCGCGCTGGGCTGCCTCCCAAGCTGTCCGAACGGAATCCTCAAGGACAGCCACGGCTGCGACACGTGCCAGTGCGCCCCCGCCGCCGATGCAGGGATGGCCGGGTCGACCTGCAACGCCGACGCGGATTGCGCGATGGGAAGCCTCTGCGGCTTCCCGATTGCCGACGCCTGCACGGCGACCGGGACCTGCTTCGTCGCCCCGCAGCTCGGTTGCAACGCGGCCTCGCCCGGATGCGCGTGCGACGGATCGGAGGTCAACATCGTCTGCAACGGTCTGCCGAGCGGGTATGCACCGGCGCCACTGCTCCATCAGGGCGCGTGCACGGACTCCGGCACGACGGTCGCTCCGGTCGATGGTGGCGCCTGCTGCCCGGCCGGTTGGGATCTGTATTCGTGTACCTATCCCGACGGGGGCGCCGGATCCGCGTGTCACAACCCGCAGCTCGGTTGTGCGTCGTCATTGACGTGCGGGCAGGGGTGCGATCACGTCGTAACGGGCCGGTGCGGGCCCTGATCCCTAACGAAGCGCGCTGGGCTGCAGTACAGCTGCGAGACCGAGACCGCATCTCACTGCGACATGGGATGCGTCGAGGTCAACACCGGTCGAGTCGCCCAACCCGAGCTGGTCGATTGCGTCGGCGCTTGCCGCGATGGACGGTGCGTGAAGGCCAGCCTGCCAATTGACCAAACGAACGCGCCGCTCCATTCTAAAGACCCCCTTCCTTCGCAACTGCAGGAGCACCCCGATGCCCACGGTTCGCCTTCGCAAGCGCCTGCTCGACCGTCTCGTCAAGAGCGCCAACAGCGCCGGTGAGCTCGGCCTCGCGCTCCTGATGACCGCCGGCGTCGTCCACTGCGGCGGCAGCACGCAAACCGGTCCGGGCGAGGGCACCAGCGACGCGGCCGCCGATCACGGGCTCGCCATCGAGGCGGCGCAGGAAGGCGGCGCTGTGATCGAAGCGGCGGGGGGCGACGGAAGCCCCAACCCGATGGTGGAGGCGGCGACCTACCTCGACGCCGGCTCCGACGCCCATCCTTCCCCGATGGTCGAAGCCCCCGCGCCCCCACCCGACTCGGGGGCCGATGCACACGGTCCCGTGGTCGAAGCCGTCACCTTCCCGGACGCGGGATCCGACGCCAGCCATTCTCCATGGGTGGAGGCGCCCGCTTTGAACTGACGATCCGGGTCACGGAAGGGGTGCGGCCAGGGCGGCCAGTCGCCGGGGCTCGCACCCAGCCCAAGGCGCGGGAGGCCGAGCGGGGCGTTCCGCTCTTCGCAGTACATCGGGACGAGACCCGGCACGACCACGCGCGCGGTCGCGTAGCCGAGCTCGTCGAGGACTGGGTGCTGGGCCTGGAAGTAATAGGCATCGAGCCCGTGGCGGCGCAGCACGTCGACGACGCGGCGCAAGCCCGAGCGGGCGTCCTTCGGCGGCGCGAGGCCGCGGCAAAACGTGGAGACGGATTCGGCGCCACCGTTCAGGAAGGCGTCGAGGTGCCCTCGGTGTTCGGGGTTCGCCCAGAACGCGAGGCGCTGCATCGTCGAGAGGGTCGGATCGGTGAAGGGTTCGTAGTCGTCGGACAGGCGAAACCGCTGAGGCTCTTGGGCCATGACGTGGTGGACGCTCGCGGCCTCGAGCAGCGCGTCATGCAGCGCTGTCTCGCCATCGAGACGGCAGCTCGCGCCCATCGTGATGTGCGGCAGCTCATCGTCCTGCCGCACTAGGACGCAGAGGCACGTCGGCACTCCAAGTTCGGAGGTGATGTCGAAGAAGAGCGTCGCCAGGCCCGCGTCGCGCCCCTCGGCGATGAGTCGCTTCGTGCGTTCCTGACGGATGCCCGCCGGATCGATCCGCGGCGGCGGCATTCGGCGCAACCAGTGCCGGAAGAACCCGTCGCGCTGGACGCACTCGAGCAGCCCCGAGAGGATCGCCCCCTCGATCGAGTAAAAGCCTCCGGCTCCGTTCGTGTTCAGCTCGCGCAACAGAGGCTCCGGCGCGTCGCCGAACGCGACTGGGTACGTCCAGTAAATGAGCTGGGCCGGGACGAGCGCGGTCTCCGACGAGAGGAGCGACGTGCACGGCACCCATGCGAATATCGAGTCCTCGTCAAAGCGCAGCTCGGGGCGTAGCTCGATCTGCCATGGCGCGAAGACGGTGAGCTGCTCGGGCGGAAGGAAGCGCATGCCGGCGTGCTGGAGCGAACGCGGACTGCCGCGCACGAGATCCGCCATCCGGAAGTAGAGGAGGGTGGTCCGCTCCAGGCACTCGCCGACGACCTTGGCGAGGGCGTGATCGTAGTCCTCGGAGAACCCGCGGCTGAAGCGCGGCGCGGCCGGCTGCCCGGCGTCCGTTCGATGCGCCAGGAAGGGAGAGCTGATGTCGAAGTAGTAGAGCGGCAGGCCTTTCTCCAGCGGCAGCGAGAGCACGAGCCTCCGCGCCAGGCCGCGGCGAACGAGATGATGGACGACGCCGTGCCATCTCGGCGTCAGGATCGTCGAAGGCGCTTTGACTTCGAGCGCGCCATGCGCACGCGTCAAGAGCGAGAACGCGCCTTCGAAGGCCGCGGCGAGCTCGCGCCCCATCTCTCCCGGGACGCGGTACGAGAGCCCGTCTTCGCGCCGAGGCAGGAGCTCGGCCAGGCCGTAGGCGGGGCGCACGGGCAGCGGCATCGTCCGGTGCCCGGGTCCCCCGATGATCCGCTCGCTGACGGTCATCGTCCCAGAAGCCTCGCGAGGCCGAGCAAGAAGTGTCCCGCGGCGTCGATCCATGCATCGGGTCCGTAGTAGTCGTGCCGCAGGCCGCCCAGGACGCGGCCCCAATGCTCGTAGGGGACGAAGAACGCCGAATTGGGCCGGTACTGCATCGACAAGAGCCAGGCGAGTGCCCGATCGAGCGCGCCCGGCGACTCGGCCGGCCGAAGGGCAAGGACCTCGAACACCTTGCCGGTCCCGCGCGAGTAGACGAAGTCGGACGTCGTCGTCTCCGGGAAAGCGCCCGAGGGAAGCTGCCAGCTTCGGAGCCAATCGCGGACCTCGCGCGAAGTATTCGAGTCGGTCGGGAACGCGGCCGCAAGCTCCGCCCACTCGGCCAGCGACACCGTTGTTTCGCTCGCCGTGGCGCGTGCGAAGCGCTCGGCGAGCTCGCGCCGCAGGGCCGCACACTTGTGCGCCGCAGGAGCGTGGTGGGCCGAGGCACGGTCCAGGAATGACGCGGCATTCGCGAGGACCAGAGGTCCTGGATCGGGGCCGTCGAGCAGCTCGAGGACGCTCCGCGCCGCCGCCTTCAACGCGGTGTCGTCGCCGAGCCAACCCGCGGCCTTGCCCCGGTAGATCGCGGTGGGAAGCGCCACGGCGCGGTTCGGGATCCACCCTTGGCGTGATCGATCGAGCCACGCCAGCACACGGCGAGCGCCGTCCACGGCGCTCTCGAGTCCGGCGGCCACCCCGAAGGCAGCCAGGGCCTCGGCCGTCATCGCGCACCGCACGACGTCGGTGTTCTCTCCTTTGCCCGTGCTCGGTCGCACGAAGAGGGGAAGCGACCCATCCTCTGCCTGAATCGCGGCCAGCCACCCGCATGCCGCCTGTCCCGCGGTCCGAGCGTGCTCGCGAAGGGGCGTCTCTTCCCGGCACGTCACCGGGCCATTGAGGCGGAGGGCGCGGCTTCGGTCGGCCGACTCGATGATTTCGGTGACCTCGTTGACTTCGACGCGCGCGCTAGGACCGAGCGAGGCAAGACCCGCCTTGTCCCGCGCCACGCTCTCGGCGACTGCCTGCAGGCACACCATCCGACGCGGAAACACGTTGAAAGCCTCGGGCATGTAGGCGCCCGAGCGCGTACCCTCTGAGACGAACAGCGCCTTGTCCGGGTACGCGTTGCAGGTCTCGATCTCGCGACGAGACAACGGGACGCGCGGGGCGTGAAGAAAGGCGACCTGGAAGACCGTCTCGGTGAGATCGTTCGTCGAGAGGCGAGGAAAGCGGGCGTCCTGGCAGGCCGAGATGGCCGCTTGGCCGACCGTTCGCAGGGCCGGACCTGGAGAGGAGATGACGGACCCTCGCAGGCGGCCGCGCGTCCAGAGGGCAACGGCGACGGTGCTGCGCTGAGCGAGACGCGGAGGATCCCCCATCGAGCGAAGCGCGACCACGTCCGGCCCGGTGCCGGCGATGAAGCGCTCCGCCGACCTCCGCGCTTGCGCCAGGACGCGCGCCGCTTCCTCGGCGCTGAGACCAAGCCGCAGGGGACGTTCGCCTCCGTGAGGAGCATCCCGCTCGATCACGATGAGATCGCGCAGGTCCAGGATCGAGCGCCATCCGGGTCCGCGTCCGCTCGTCGGAAGGTCGCCGACCGCCTCCGGTCCCCGGCGAGTGGGTCGCGGGGCGAGATAGGGTCTTGCTCGAACGACGAAGCGAACGCGCGAGCGAGCATCCGGATCCGTGATCGGCTCCGGGCGCGCCGATGGCAGGGACGGAATGCCAAACCGAAAGTAGCCGCGCCGTCGTCCGAGCCATGCTCCCGCAAGAGACGCGTCCGGCCAGCGCGGCGTATCGAGATAGAGGACGTCTTCTTCGAGCGCGATCGTGCGGATCCACGACAGGACGGACGCAAGCGATGAGCCGTCCCCCGATCGATCGCGCAAGGTTCCGCGCCACCGCGCCGCGAGTTCGAGCGCGCGAGCCGATAGGTCGATCATGACGCGTGATCACGCTAGCGGCGTCGGTTAGCACCGGTCCAGCGAGACGAGGAAGCGAGACGATGAACGTGGGAGACGCTCGCGATCGTCGGCCTCAGACCGCGCTTGTCGCGCAGAAACCTTGCTGGGACGAGCATGTTCGGTTCACGCAGAACCCGCCGTGGCAGTCCGAGTCGCTCGCGCACCCCTTGAGGGTGCAGACCCGGGTGCCGCTCGGGCCCGAGCACGCGAAGTCGTCGATGTCGATCGAGGGGCCAGTCGGAGTCGACCTGGCACGGCTTGGCGACGCAGTGACCCGACCGGCAGACGGTGTCGCCGCCGCCGCAGTCGGAATCGCTCTGGCACGCCGGGATGCACGACTGGCCAGACACGCATCCGCCAGGCTGCCCGCAGACCATGCGCTTGGACTGCGCGGCAGTGCCGACGTCGGATGTTGTCCCGGCGTCCGAGCCGCCGCTCTCCGTACCGCCGTCGCCCGAAGCGGCTCCACTTCCGCCGCCGCAGGCGCTGAGCGCCTGAATCGCGATGATCGGCACCAAGGATGTCGCCCCGGCAAGGCACGAGATCCGCACTCACAGGATGGTACCAACGTGGTCGGCGTTCCAGCGCGACGGGAACTGGTTGGGCGTCCGATGGGCGTTATGTTGACCCCGCGCCGCGCTCCGGGGCGCCTTGATCGCGCAGGGGCGTTTGGGCTTCCTACTCGCCCGATAGGCATTCGGATCCGCTCGCGCACGAGGCGGCCGTACCCGCGGCGGCGACGCATGCTGGCGCGCAATCGGCTGCGACCTGACACGATCCCCCATAGAGTGCGTAATAGGCAGTATCGGTGCCGCCTAAATAGAGGGCGCTCCGCCTGCGCGCAACCTCCGACTCCTGCAGGTGCCCCAGGACTTGGGCGTGAGCCTGAAAGTCAATGGCGTCGAGGTCCTCGACAGTGCGAACTTCGGAGCGACCGCACAGATGTCGATGCCGCTGCAAGGCGGGGGCGCCGCGCTGTTCCTGGAAGACGCGAACAAGAACGCCACGAGCGAGCTCGGCCTGGCCTACAGCACGACCTTCATCGCCTGCTCCGACGCTTTCGTCAGCGCCACACAGGCGGCTTTCGTCGACATGACCTTCACCGCAGGGTCGGAGGATCCCATGACCGTCGACGTCCGATCGCGGTTGCAAATTATCCGTCGTCCCAGGGACTCGTGGCCGTGATGTTTCAGTAGCTTTGAAGCTCCGGCCCGCTGAAGCAGTTCGCGTGTGTCGTGCGCGCGGAGTCGCACTTGATGGCGGTTCTTGTCCATTGTGCGCCTACCGCGCTCTGCGGAGGCAGGGAGCGACCTCGAAGGGAAGCGTGGCGCGCCCGTCCTGTCCGGAAACTGGGCCGAGCATGAATTGGAGAGCTTTCGCAATGGCAGCGCCCTCTGGCGCGGGAGCGACCGGCGACTATCGTCGCCCGCCGTGTGACGGTCGGCGGGCTGGTTCGCTACTTCGTGTTCTTCGTCATCGATCTGAAGACTCGTCGCGTTCACGTCGCCGGCGTCTCCAACAGTCCCGACGGGGCATGGATGGCGCAGGTCGCTCGCAACCTCACGGACGCGGCAAGCGGCTTCCTGAAAGACGC
>CALFNG010000206.1 GCA_937902985.1 uncultured Myxococcales bacterium | reverse complement strand
CCGCAGCGCAGCCGAGCGGCGGCGACCCGACCGCAGCGCAACCGAGCGGCGGCGACCCGACCGCAGTGCCGCCGAGCGGCAGCGACCCGACCGGAGCGCAACCGAGCGGCGGCGACCTGACCGCAGCGCAACGGAGCGGCGCGGCGGCCCCCGCAACGAGGGGCGGACCCCAAGGCCCGTCGAGCCCGCGCCCGGTCGACTCGACGCCGTCGGCCGTGGCGACATCGAATGCAGGGCCCCCGGCTCCCGCTGCGCTCACCGCGATCGCTTCTCCCGACAAGCGCCTTCACCCGGCGAGCCCCCAAGGAAGCGGAGCCCACGGCATCTCGCCCTCCGCCACGACGCACGACGTGCGCTCGCCGCGCGACGCCGGCGCCGGCGACGCCGGCGGTCCCTCCAACAAGCAGGGCGGCGGGCGGCCGGGCACGAACGACCGTCCGGACGCCGACATCGTCGACGGCGTGCCCGTGGCAATCAAAGGCGCGCAAGCGGTCCCGGGGGTCGACGTCTCGCTGCAGCCTGCGCCCCAGGGTGACAAGGGGCTGACGGCCGTCAAGCCGATGTCGGCCGTAGCCGCGCCCGCAGGGGCCGATACCAGCGGCGCAGCAGCCACCTCGGTGCGGTCTGCACACAATCAACAGATCATTCGAAACGCCGCTCATGGCGAATTCGAGCACCCCGAGCTCGGCCACGTGGCCGTCAGCGCCCGCCTCCGGGACGGAGAAGTCGACGTGCGCGTGACGGCGCTCCGGCCGGAAACCGCCGCGTTCTTGACGCCTCACGCCGGCGCCATGGCGGCCGACGCCCGCGCCGCGAACGTCCCGATCGCCCGCGTCGACGTCGACCACAAAGGAGGTGCGTCGTCGGCGTCGTCGGCGCGATCCGGCGAAGGCTCCGGACATCATGCGGACAGCAACGGACACCAGGAGGGCGACGGCGACGGCAAGGACGTCGTCGTGCCCGGTCCGCGGCGGGTCCGGATCGTGCTCTAGGAACCGGTCATGACGAACAGCATCGGCCAGACGGCCAACACTGGTGCCGTCGCCGCGGCCGCGAGCACCGCGACGACCGGAGCCGGTGGCTCGGCGACCCCCGCTGTGAGCCAGCAGCAGTTCATGCAGCTCTTGATCGCACAGCTCAAGCACCAGGACCCGACGCAGCCGCTCCAGGGGACCGAGTTCGTCACGCAGCTCGCTCAGTTCTCGCTGGTCGAGCAGTCGGCCAATCAGACCCAGCAGCTGACCAGCCTCAACGCGCAGATCGCGGGGCTCACCAACGATCAGGCCTCTCAGCTGGTCGGCAAGAACGTCACCCTCAACGGTTCATCGCTGTCGTTCAACGGAACGCTCGCGACGCCGGCGAATGCACTCCTCGCCGCCCCGGCGTCGTCGGTCGTCGCGACGATCACCGACGCCAGCGGAAACCCGGTACGCACCCTCAACCTCGGCCCGCACGCCGCGGGCGGAATGACCGTCCCCTGGGACGGTCGCGGCGACAGCGGGCAGGTGCAGCCGGCCGGCACTTACTCGGTGAGCGTGAGCGCGACGAACACCGACGGCGCTTCCGTCGCCGTTTCCCAGAGCGTCAGCGGCGTGGTCGCGAACGTCTCGTTCGCATCGGGCTCGCCCGAGATCACGCTCGCTTCGGGCGCCACGGCACCCGTATCCAACGTCACCAGCGTAGGCACGCCCACGGCGTCGCCCTGAAAGGTAATCGGAGAAAACCATGTCGATTCTCACTGCAATGTCCACGGGCGTCTCGGGCCTCGATGCCGAGGGAGAGGCGCTCGGCGTCATCGGAAACAACCTCGCGAACTCGAACACCATCGGGTTCAAGGAGTCGCGAGCGGTCTTCGACAACGTCCTCGGAGCCTCGGTGGGAACCGAGGGGGCCATCGGACAGGGCGTCCGGATGTCGACAGCGCAGCAAATCTTCTCGGAGGGAGCGCTCTCGAACACCGGCCTCTCCACCGACGTGGCGCTGTCGGGCGACGGCTTCTTCGTGGTGAACGGTGGCGTTGGCGGACAGACAGGCAACTTCTACACGCGAGCCGGCCAGACCTCGCTCGACAAGACCGGCACGCTCGTCAACCCCGACGGACTCGCGTTTCAAGGCTATCCGGCCAATCCCGACGGGACCTTCTCGACGACGATGGGGCCCATGAAGGTGAACACTTCGGCGCTCAGCCCGAAGACGACGACGTCGCTCAGCATGACGGCGAACCTCGACTCGAGCCAGGCGACCCCCGTTGCAGCGTTCGACCCGCTGAATCCCGGTACGACGAGCAACTACTCGACGAGCATGCAGATCTACGACTCGCTCGGGACCGCACACACGGTCAACGTCTTCTTCGCGAAGACCGGCGCCGCCGGCTCCGGCACGTGGGACTACCACGTGCTCGCCAGCGGCTCCGAGGTCACGGGCGGAACAGCGGGCCAGAACAGCGAGATCGCCACGGGGAGCCTGTCGTTCACCAGCTCGGGCGCGCTGCAAAGCAACGCTCCCACGAGCGGCGGCACCGTGAGCTTCAACGGGGCGACCGCGAACCAGCCCCTGACGTTCAATTTCGGTACGCCAATCGCCGACGGCGGCACGGGCCTCGACGGGACGACGCAATACAGCGCGGCGAGCTCCGTCTCGGCGCAAAGCCAGGACGGGTATTCGTCCGGCGCGCTCACCGGGATCTCGATCGACGGCACGGGCACCGTGAGTGGCACCTATACGAATGGGCAGACGATCCCCGTCGGTCAGCTCGCGGTCGCCAAGTTCACCTCGAATACGGGCCTCGGGCAGGCCGGGCAGAACCTCTGGGCGGCAACTAAGGACTCGGGGCTTCCGGCGCTCGGCGCCGCTGGCTCGGGCGGTCGCGCAGCGATCGTGACCGGGTCTCTCGAGAGCTCGAACGTCGACATCTCGGCTCAGTTCGTCGATCTCATCGCTCACCAGGCCTCCTTCCAGGCCGATTCGAAGACGATCACCACCGCCGATCAGATGCTCCAGGCGCTGATGCAGATGAAGCAGTGATCTCGCGGAGACTCCCAAGCTCACGCTTTGCGACACGTTTTTGATCGGACCGGGCCTCTCCATGACGGAAGAAAAGAAAACCAAGAACGACGCGCCGGCCGACGGCAAGAAGGGTGGGCCGAGCCCTCTCGCTCTCTTGCTCCCCGCCCTCCTGGCTGGAGCGGCGGCCTTCGGCGGCGCCAAGTTCTCGGCCGCTCACGCGGCGGCGGCCGGCGGAGCGCCCGCCGTCGCGGAGCACGTCGCGGCGGCGATTCCTCCTCCAGGACCGACCGTTCCCCTCGAGCCGTTCCTGGTGCTCACGCAAGACGTGAACAAGAAGTCGCACCCGATGAAAGTCACGCTAGCGATCGAATTCAACGAGACGGCCAAGGAGGAGACGCTGAAGAGCTTCACGCCCCGAATACGCGACGCGGCCCTCAGCTATCTGCGTCTGATTCCCTACGAAGACGCGCTCGATAGCACCAAGACCGAGAAGTTTCGCGCCGATATCCTCGACCGGGTCCGTGCATCGGGCGCCACGGCTGCCGAGCGCATCCTCATCACCGACCTCGTGGTCCAATGACCGAGGCGGCGCCGGAACGCGTGCAGCTCTTCCGATTCGCGCTCGAAGGCGAGCGCGTGCGGAAGGCCTCCGCCGTTCTCGAGCGCGAGAGCCCGCGGCTGGCGGCAGCGATCAAGCGCGCCGTCCCTTTTCTCTCCCGACGCGGCGTTCCAATCACGCTCGCTTACGCACGAGCGATGCCCGTCGCCGAGCTCCTCGATGGCATCCGGCGACCGCTCCACGCCACGCACGTCGTCACTACGCCTGGCAGCGCACACGGCGCGCTCTTGCTCGACGCGACCGCGATCGCGATGTTCCTCGACGGTGTCCTCGGCGGACATGGCCAGCTGCCCGTCTTGAACCCGGTCGGCCTATCGGGGCCGCAGTCGGCCCTGATCACGGGGCTCGCGAACAGCATGGTCCGCGCGATCTCCGAAGCGCTTTCGCCGGCCATCGGAGTTCAGCTCGAGTGCCGGACCGCCGGCGTGGACGAGGCCACCGCCGAGAGCGCGCCGATCGCGTGCGTCCTCGAGTTCGGCGAAGGCGAGCAGGTCGGCCGCGCCATCTTGCTCTTACCGAAAGAGGTCTTGCTCGCCGCCGTCGATCAGTCCGAGCCGCCCTCTGCCAGCGGACCCGATGCGCGCATCGCCGCGGTGCTCGAGGGCGTCGAGCTCGATCTCGTCGTCGACCTGGGCCGC
The DNA here is from genome assembly GCA_937902985.1 of uncultured Myxococcales bacterium. GTDB lineage: Bacteria > Myxococcota_A > Polyangia > Polyangiales > Polyangiaceae > Palsa-1150. The sequence continues at coordinate 64,145 of CALFNG010000206.1, read as the reverse complement.
CTTTCGATGCGCCTGGGTAAGGTGGCCGCGCTCAAGGTCGGAGACACGCTACGGCTGGACGTGCCGGTCAACGGAACGGTGGTCGTGCGGGCCGAGGATTGCGAGCTTCTTCGCGGACGGCCGACGACGTCGAGCGGGCGAATTGCCGTGAGGATCAGCGGGCACGAAGGTTGAAGAGGAGCATGGCGAAAGGTCGCCATGAACCAACCGCCCAGCAACTCGTCGCCCGCCGCCACCCCTGTTTCGGACACTCCATCGGGTTCGGGGGCTGCGGCTCCGGCCAGCGTCGGCGCGATGCACCTCCTGCGCGACGTCGAGGTCGAAATCACGCTCGAGATCGGGCGACGGCGAATGCGCATCGCCGAGGTTCTCAAGCTCTCTACCGGCCAGACGCTCGAACTCCAGAAGGCCGCGGGTGAACCGCTCGACATCTTCGTGAACGGCAAGCTGCTCGGTCGCGGAGAGGCGGTCGTCGTCGGCGATCGCTACGGAGTCCGGATCACGGAGATCGTGGCTCCCGTCGGCGGGGACCACTCGTGATCGGGCCCCGCGCGTGGGGCGTCATCTCCCTGGCGCTCTTCGCCACGTCGTTGACGCGCCCGGCGGCGGCCGACCCGGCCCCGGACGCCCCCGCCCCTCCCGCGGCTACTGCCGTCTCGACGCCGCTGCCTGTGCGACCGAGTGTGCCCTTGACACTCGAACCCGCACCCGCGTCGACCAGTCTCGGTTGGAAGCTCTTCGCCCTCGTCGCTGCGGCGGGGGGCGGCGCGTGGATCTGGAAGAAGCGAGGCGGCCGTAGCACCGACAAGCGCATCCCCGAGCTGCGCATCCTCGGTCGGACGGTCGCGGGACCTCGATGCGAGCTCCTGCTCGTCGAGATCGAGGGACAGCGACTGCTCCTCGGGGTCACGCCGCAGAGCGTCCAGAACCTCTACATCATCGCCGACCCCGCGACGGAAGACGCGGCCGTCGAGGCCAAGGCCGTCTCGCCCGCGCAGGCGCGGCGATCGTCACGGGCGAGCGCTCTGGACATCGACACGGTCGAGGGTCAGGCGCGCGGGCTGCTCGGCCACGGTGAGCGCTCGTGAACCTGGGTCTCCTCAACGAACCCGGCTTGGCGCCGCAGCTCAAGCTCCTCGCGCTGCTGACGCTCCTCTCGCTGTTGCCGGCCATCGTCTTGACGATGACGTCGTTCACGCGCTCGGTCATTGTGCTGTCGTTCGTCCGTCAAGGCATCGGCACCCAGACCACGCCGCCGAACCAGGTGCTGGTCGGAATCGCGCTCTTTCTCACGATCTTCACGATGGGGCCCGTGGCCTCGGCGATCGCCCAGGACGCTTGGGAACCGTACACGGCGGGGCAGATCAACGAGGGTCAGGCGTACGAGCGCGCCACCGTCCCGCTGCGCGCCTTCATGCTCCGGCAAACCCGGGAGAGCGATCTGGCGCTCTTCTATGACGCGGCTCACCTGCCGTTCCCGAAGACCGAGGAGGAGGTGCCGCTTCGCATCGCGGCGCCGGCCTTCATCGTGAGCGAGCTCACGACCGCGTTCCAGATGGGCGTGCTCGTGCTCCTGCCCTTCCTCGTCATCGACCTCGCCGTGTCCTCGATCTTGATGTCGCTGGGAATGATGATGGTCCCGCCGTCCACGATCAGCTTGCCGATCAAGCTCATGCTCTTCGCGGTCGTCGACGGCTGGCATCTGCTCGTGGGTTCTCTGCTCCGGAGCTTTGCTTGAGTCCCGACCACGCGCTCGAGCTCTTCTCGACCCTCCTCCAGGTGGCGATCTTCGTCAGCGGACCGATCTTGATGGCCTCCTTGGTCGCCGGCGTCCTCGTCGGCGTCATGCAGGCAGCGACCCAGATCAACGAGGCGAGCGTCAGCTTCATCGTGAAGGTCGGTGCCGTGATGATGGTCCTCCTGGCCATCGGGCCCGCGCTCGCGGCGCGCATGATCATGTACACGCGCGACAGCATCGCCTCGATCGAGCACGTGGTACGTTGATGCTGCAGGCGATCGCACTTGGTCAGGCGATCACCTGGGCCCTCGTGGCGTGCAGGATCGGGGGCTTCGTCGTCAGCTCGCCGTTCCCCGGCGCGTTCGTCGGACCGACGCAGCGGGTCGGGCTCGTCGTCGGCCTCTCGTGGGTGACGAGCATCTTCGCCGTCTCGAGCCACGCGCCTCAGGACATCGGGCTCGCGTTCTTCGTCTCCGCCGCGCTCGAGATGGCGTGCGGCCTCGCGATCGGGATCACCTTTCGCCTGATCCTTTCTGCCGCCGACATGGCCGGCAGCTTCCTCTCGCAGGCGATGGGGCTGTCCTCGGCGTCCGTCTTGAACCCGACCGTCGAAGCGCAAGACACGATCGTCGCTCGTATCGTGACGCTCCTGGCGCTCTTGCTCGCAGTGAGCGCGGGCGTGCATCGCGTGGCGCTCGCTTACCTGCTGGCCTCGTTTCGCGCGCTTCCGGTCGGCATGGTCTCGTTCTCGCCGGCGAGCGCCATGGTGCTCGTCGACGTCGCCATTCTTTCGTTCTACGCGGGACTGCAGCTCGCCATGCCGGTCGTGGGCGTGGCGCTCATCGTACAGGTCGGGCTCGCGATGACGGCGCGGGCCGCGCCCAGCCTCCAGATCTTCAGCGTCGGTTTCACGGTCCTGCTGCTCACCGGATCCGTCGTGCTTCTCTCGTGCGTGCGCGACATCGGGGGCGGGCTGCTTCTCCACTTCGAGTCGCTGTCGGGCTGGCTCGACGTGCTCTTCGTCGGCGCCGACGGGAGGGCACCGTGAGCGACGAGCTTGGCGAGAAGACCTTCGATCCGACGCCGCAACGCCGCGAACAGTTCGTCAAGCAAGGTCGGTTCGCCCAGTCGAAAGACATCGGCGGCGTCGTGGGGGCGGCGGCCGTCCTCGGCGTCATCGCCGCGTCGCACGACGAGGCAGGGTACGCGATTCACCTGCTCTTCGTCCGCTGCCACGGCGACCTCACCGCGATCGCGCGCAGCGACTTCGACGGGGTCCTGCAGTCGGTCTCGGCCGTCATGTTCGTGCTCGCGATGCCCGCGATGGTCGCGGGCGCCCTCGCGTCCACCGCCGTGTCCATCGCCCAGTCCGGGATCCACGTGAACTTCGACGCGATCTCGTTCAAACCCGAGCGCCTCAATCCCTTCCCGAAGCTGCAGCAGCTGTTCTCGCCCAAGAAAGGCACGACGCAAGCGCTTCTCAACATGCTTCGAGTCGCGCTCGTGGGCTACGCCACGTATCGGGCGCTCATCATCGAGCTTCCCTCGATGTTCGGTTTGTGCCGGCTCGGCATCGACGTGGGCGGGCGTCGCCTCTTCGATTCCGTCGTCCGGGTCGTGCTGACCGCGCTCGGATCGCTCGCCTGCGTGGCGGTCGTCGACTACGCGCAGAGCCGATTCTTCCTCGGCAAAGAGATGATGATGACGCGCAAGGAGGTCATGGACGAATCGAAATCGACGGACGGTGACCCCAAGGTCAAGATGCGCATGCGCCAGCGTGCGCGAGCCATCGCGCGAAAGCGGTCGCTCAGCAACGTCAAGCAGGCGAGCGTCGTAGTCGCCAACCCGACCCACGTGGCCGTCGCGTTGCGGTACGCCGCCTTCGACCCGGCGCCCATCGTCGTGGCCAAGGGGCACGACGACGTGGCGCTCCAGATCCGAGCCGAAGCCCGAAAGTACGGCATCCCGATCCTCGAGAACCGCGCCCTCGCACGCGCCCTCGACGCAGAGGTCCAGATCGGGCGGCCCGTGCCCGCGGCGCACTTCGCGGCCGTGGCGCGCATCCTCGCCTTCGTCTTTCGCCTTCGCGGAGTACCCAGGGGATCGGGCAAGAGGGCGGCATGAGCGCCGTAGCCGCAAAGCCGCGCGCGGGGTCGTGGGACGTCATCGTCCCGCTGGGGATCATCGGCATCGTCTTGATGATGGTGTTGCCGGTACCGCCATTCCTCCTCGACATCCTGCTCTCGTTCTCGCTGGCGCTCGCGATCGGCGTCTTCTTGACGGCGCTCTTCATCGAAGAGGCGCTCGAGTTCAGCGCGTTCCCGTCGATCGTGCTCATCGCGACGCTCTTGCGACTGAGCCTCAACGTCGCGACGACCCGCTTGATCCTGCTGCACGGCGGCGAAGGTTCCGGAGCCGCGGGCTCGGTCGTGGAGGCGTTCGGCCGCTTCGTCGTCGAGGGCAACGTGCTCGTCGGCCTGGTCGTCTTCCTCATTCTCGCGGTCATCAACTTCATTGTCGTGACGAAGGGCGCCGGCCGCGTCGCCGAGGTGGCCGCGCGCTTCTTCCTCGACGCCATGCCCGGCAAGCAGATGGCGATCGACGCCGACGTGTCCTCGGGTGCCCTGACGTCGGACCAGGGCCGCTCTCGCCGAAAGAGCCTCGAACGCGAGGCCGACTTCTACGGCGCCATGGACGGCGCCAGCAAGTTCGTCCACGGCGACGCCATCGCGGGCCTGATGATCACGGCAATCAACCTGATCGGCGGCCTCATTCTCGGCATAGCCCACGGAATGGACCTCTCCAAGGCCGCCGAGACGTTCTCGGTCCTCAGCGTCGGAGACGCCCTCGTGTCCCAGATCCCGGCGCTCCTCATCTCCGCCGCGGCCGGCATCGTGGCGACGCGAAGCGCCACCGGCGATCAGATCGGCCGAGCCGTGGGCGCACAGCTGCTGGGGCGGCGACGACCCGTCATGATGACCGCCGCGATCTTGGTGGGGCTCGGCCTCATGCCGGGCATGCCGCTCTTTCCCTGCTTGCTGCTGGCTGGCGGCATGGTTTTCGCGGTCCGCAAGCGCGCGCTGAAGCCCGCCGAGGTCGTCGCCGCCTTGACCGTCGACCCCGCCAACGATCCGAAGCGCTCGGCGGCCGAAGTCGACGCGGCCCTGTCGGTCGATCTGCTCTCGCTCGAAGTCGGGTACGAGCTCGTCGGTCTGGTCGACGTGGCGCGCGGCGGGACGCTCCTCGACCGAGTCGCGTCGCTCCGCCAGCAACTCGCGAAAGATCTTGGGGTCGTGATGCCCCCGGTGCACGTCTGCGACAATCTCCAACTTGCGCCTGGGGCGTATCGCGTCCTCGTCTCGGGCAACGAGGTCGGCAAGGGAGTGTGCCGGGCCAGCCGGCTCCTCGCGGTCGACCCCTCCGGCTCCGCGCCGCCCATCGAAGGAGAGCGGACGATCGAGCCCACGTTCGGCATGCCCGCGCGGTGGATCGCCGTGCGCGACAAGGAGATGGCAGAGGCGCTCGGTTACACGGTCGTCGACCACGCCACGGTCGTCGCGACTCACCTCGGGGAGCTTCTGCGGACGAATGCCCACAAGCTCCTAGGCCGCCAGGAGGTCCAGCACCTGATCGACGTGATCGCCAGGACCGCCCCCAAAGTTACGGACGACCTGGTTCCGAATTTGCTCTCCCTCGGTGACGTGTCCCGGATTCTTCGCAATCTCGTTCGTGAGAGCATCTCGATACGGGACCTGCGCACCATCCTCGAGGCGCTCGCTGAGCTCTCTTCGACGACCAAAGACGTCGAGCAACTGACCGAGCTCGTTCGCGAGCGTCTCTCGCCGCACATCACCTCACGCGTCAAAGGAGCGGACGGTACCATCGCCGCCTTGACGCTCGACCCTCGCCTCGAAGAGGTGTTGCGTCGTTCCCTCCGCGAAATCGCGTCGGGATCGGGCGGGGCCGTGGACCCCGAGATGCTCCGCAACGTGACGGCGACCGCAGAGCAGGCGATGAAGAAGTTCAGCGCGATCTCCGCGACGCCGCTCGTCGTGACCTCTCCGGATCTGCGCCGCTACGTGCGCGCAATCCTCGAGCGCAAAATCCCGCAACTCGCGGTCGTCTCGTTTCGCGAGATTGACTCCAGCACGCCCATCAACGTGCTCGAGCGCCTCGCGCCGACACCTGTGTTCGCTCAATGAGGAGCTCAATGACGACTCAAGTCTTCCGCGGCCGAACCCTCGACGAAGCTCGCAAGGCGGCTTCCGATGCGCTCGGCAAGGACGCCGTCGTCCTCACGACGCGCCATCGCCGGCGATCGGGCATGGCGGGACTCCTCGGTGGGATGGACTGTGAGATTGCCGCCGCGGTCGTGAACACGCCCCCGGCAGCGCCGGTGACATCGAATGCGCCGAAAGGCCCATTCGCCTCGAGCGCCTACGCTCCTGCCGAGCGGGGACCGACGCGCGACCCAATCGCCGCGCTGCGATCCGAGCTGCGCGCCGAGCTGCGCGCCGCAAAGGTCAACCAGGAACGGCCTACGCCGGCGGCACCCCCGGATCTGGCGCGAGACATCGCCGCGATCCGCGAGCAGCTCGACCAGCTGACGCCGACGCCCCCGAGAGGCGACAAGGCGACCGCGCTCGTCCGCGTGACGGGGATCGAGGGGCGGGCGGCTGCCGCTCTCTCGCGCGCGATGCGAGCCCGCAAGGAAGGGGCTGTCGGCCTGGAGGAGCGCCTCCGCGACGCCGTGTCCGAGCTCATTCACGTGACTCCATGGCCTCTCTCCGCCGAAGGTCGGGCGGTCATCGCGGTCGTCGGCCCGACCGGCGTCGGCAAGACCACCACGCTCGCCAAGCTGGCGGCCCGCGCGAAGTTCGAGGGAAAGACCGTCACGCTGGTGACGTGCGACACTTTCCGGGTCGGCGGCGTCGAACACCTCGAGAGATACGCCGATCTGCTCGGGATGCCCGTCGCCGTCGCGCGCGACGCCTCGGAGCTTGCCAGCATCCTCGCGAGCGCCACGACCGACCTCGTGCTCGTCGACACGTCGGGTCGAGAGCCCGTCGTGGATTCCGCCGAGCGCCTCCTTTCCGTCGCGTCCTTCGCCGCCGCCCCGGAGTGCCGACCATTCTCCAGGCACGTCCTCCTGTGCATGCCGGCCAACGTCCGGGCGGTCGACGTCGCGCGGGTGGTCAAGGCGTTCGCGACGGCGAACCCGACTGCCATTGCAATGACCAAGCTCGACGAGACGGATGCGCCGTCGGGGCTCGCGCATGCGCCGTACGTCTCAAAGCTCCCGATCGCCGTTCTATGCGCCGGCCAGCGGGTGCCCGAGGACGTCGCGCCCGCCACGATGGCCGCGATTCTCGACGCCGTCATGCGCCCGGTCGGGCGGGGAGCTTCGAAATGACAGCCGCGCCCTTGCAGGCGGAAGGCTATGCCCACCGGAACCTCGATCGCGCGGCATACGAGCACTTTCTCCCTCTGGTGCGCCGCTGCGCAATGCGGCTGGCTCGCCGGGTACCGAAGCACATCACCGTCGCCGACCTCGTCGGCTACGGCTGGGTGGGTCTCATGGAGGCCCACCGGCGCGCCGACGGGGCGATGCCCGCCGACGAGTTCGATGCGTACGCGTCGTGCCGCATCCGCGGCGCCATGCTCGACTACCTCCGTAACCTCGACCCCGCGACGCGGGAGCTCCGGCGATCGTCGCGCAAGGTCACCCAGATGATTCGCGCCCTCACCACGCGGCTCGGTCGCGCGCCCGACGAAGGGGAAATCGCCCACGGCCTCGAGATGGAGCTCGAGGACTACTATCGCCTGCTCCAGCGAATCTCTTCGGCCGGAATGGCTCGGCTCGAGCTCCTCGACATCGACGAGCTCGAAGGCGACCCTGCCGAGCCCGTCGACGACGCGATCAGCAAGAAGGAGCTCTCCGCGGCCACCGCCGAGGCCATTGAGCTCCTCCCGCCGAAGCTCCAGCAGATCCTCGCGCTCTACTACCAAGAGGAGTGCACGCTTCGGGAGATCGGCGTCGTGCTCGGCGTCACTGAATCGCGGGTCTCGCAATTGCACTCCGAGGCGATGCATCGCCTGCGCGCTCTCATCGGAAGGCAGTGAGTCAATGAGTGATGGAATCTATGTGGCCCTCAGCGGGGCGATCGCGCAGACCGAATCGCTCGACACGACCGCGACCAACCTCGCGAACGCGTCGACCGACGGGTACCAGCGCGTTCGAGCCGTGTTCCGCGAAGCGCTCGCAACGGCCACCGGCGGTGCCGGCGCCCGCTCGGTGACGAACTCGGGCGTCAGCCTGGACACGACCCGAGGCGTGCTCCGCGCGACCGGCAATGCACTCGATGTCGTATTGCCCGACCAGAGCTACCTGGCGGTAGGCACCACCCGCGGCGAGCGCTACACGCGCGCCGGGGCGCTCGCCGTCGGCTCCGACGGGACGTTGAACACGTCGCGCGGGGACCCGCTCGTCGGAGACGACGGCAAGCCGATTCGCGCGACGAAGGACCAGGGCCCGGTCAAGATCGCCGCCTCGGGAGAGGTCTGGCAGGGGGACACGAAGCTCGGTCGCCTCCGCATCGTCGCGTTTTCCAGCCCGGATCGGCTCGTTCCTGAAGGCGGCACGCTGCTGAACGCGACGGCCGCAGCCGGGACTCCAACCGTCGCCAAGGGGGAGCTCTCCATTGGCACTCTCGAAGGGAGCAACACGTCCGTCGTCGGCGCCATGACCGACCTCGTCACGGCGAGCCGCGCGTTCGACGCGTTCCAGAAGGCTCTCGACGCGTTCCAGCAGGCCGACCACAAGGTGGTGACCACGGTACCCGGCGATTCGTAGCGCGGCGCCGACGGTACGGGCATTGCTCTGTATCGGGAACATGCCCGGGATCACCGCTGCCTCCTCCGTCACCGCGCCCCAGACGCGCGGAGGACGCGAAGTCGCGGCGCGGCGCACGCCCGTCTCCACGTCCGACATTCGCCGGGCCATAGGCGGCGCCTACAAGCGCATGACGGGCGCGCCGCCCTCGAGCGCTCTCCTCGATACGCTGACGGCGCAGGCATCGCTCGAGACGGGCAGCGGCGCCCAGATGTACAATTTCAATTTCGGCGGGATCAAGGGCGTCAGCCCGCATGGTGACACCGCCAACTATCTGACGCACGAAGTCGTCGGCGCCCACGACGTGACGCTCCGGCAAGGGTTCCGTGCCTACGCCTCGGTCGACGACGGCGCGGACGACTACGTTCGCCTCCTGTCGCACAAGTTCGGCTCCGCGCTCTCGAGCGCCCAGGTCGGCGACGTGCACGGCTTCGCGCACGCACTCAAACAGGCCGGGTACTACACGGCCTCCGAGGACCAGTACGCGTCGGCCCTTCAGTCGCTGAGTGGGCTCAAGGCGCCCGTCGAGACTCTCATGGCCGTGCCCTCGATCGAATCGGCCATGTCCGGGGTCGCCTATCCCGCCGGCGCCGATCTCTCGCAAGTGCTCGACGCAATCTCCAATTCGGCTCTTCGGATCGCGAACTCGAATCACGATGACGAGTGATCCGGTGTATGCCGCCACGAATCGTTCGAGGCCGCAACAAATCTACTAAATAGCGACCGGAATCAGCCGTTCCACAATCACGACGGGCAAACGAGTTCGAAGCCCCAACACGCACCCAGACAGCAGGAGTTAATTCACATGTCTCTCTTCGTTCAGACCAACCTCACGTCGCTCAAAGCTCAGGAAAACTTCTCCAAGACGGAAGTTCAGCTCGGCAAGACGATGCAGAAGCTTTCGAGCGGCTACAAGATCAACAGCGCGGCGGACGACGCGGGCGGCCTCGGCGCCTCGATGCGCCTCAAGTCGCAGCTCGGCTCCTACACGGCGGCCACGCAGAACGCGAACACCGCGATCGCGATGACCCAGACGGCCGACGGCGGCGCGTCGCAGATCTCCGACATCCTGACCCGCCTCAGCCAGCTCGCCGTCGAAGGCGCCAGCGGCACGCTGAGCACGGCTGACTCGGCGAACCTCGACCAGGAGTTCCAGGCCCAGCTCACCGAGATCACCAACATCGCCGCGAACACGACCTACAACGGCACGAGCTTGCTCAGCGGCAGCGCCGCTGCGACCACCTTCCAGGTCGGCATCGGAACGAGCTCCTCGGACGCGGTCTCCGTTTCCTTCGGGGGCGCGGACGCGTCTGGCCTCGGCCTCTCGGGCAACGTCCTCACGGCTGGTGGCGCGGCGACGGCGATGACGCAGATCAAGAGCGCCATCGACCTCCTCAGCGGCATCCGCGCCGGCTTCGGCGCTGGAATGAACGCCCTCGCCGACACCGTCTCGAACCTCGGTTCGATGTCGACGAACACCGCGGGCGCGCTGAGCGCCATCCAGGACGTGGACGTCGCCGCGACGACCGCGCAGCTCTCGCAGCAGCAGGTCATGTCGCAAGCGGGCGAGGCCATCCTGGCCCAGGCGAACCAGATGCCGCAGCTGGCCGTCAGCTTGATCCACAACCAGTAACCTGAGGGGCTGAACTAGGGCGCCGCGTGTCGCTCCTCACGGGTGGAGGCGCGACGACGTACGCGGCGCCCGGGGCTTCGCAGTTCGCGAAGCTCTGATGACGCAGGGTGGGCACCCGGCCGGAGTTACAAATGACGAGTTCGATCAGTCTTGCAAGTTTGGGAGTCGGCTCCGGCCTCAACGATGCCTCGCTCATCAGCACGCTCGTCGGCATCCGGCAAGCTCCGCTGACCGCGATGCAGACGCAGCAGACCAACATCCAGAACGCCTCGAAGACCATCTCGTCCTTCGCTTCGAATCTGTCGGCCCTCCAGACGGCCGCCAACGCGCTATCGGACCCGACGCAATACTCGTCTTACACGGCCAGCTCGAGCAGCTCGGCGATCGTCGCGAGCGCCTCGAGCGGGGCGGCCGGCGGAACGTACAACCTGCAGGTCACGAAGCTCGCAACGGCGCAGCTCACCTACGGGAACCCAATGACCTCCAGCACCGGGGCCCTCGGCATGTCCGGCTCGCTCGGCATCACCGGGGCGACTTCCCCCGTGACCGTGAACGCGACTGACTCCCTGGCCACGATTGCCACCAAGATCAACACGAGCGGCGCAGCAGTGTCCGCCTCGGTATTCTACGACGGAACGAGCTATCGGCTCCAGGTCCAGGGGACCGCGACGGGCCTGGCGAACGCCGTGACATTCGACGAGAGCGGGCTGACGCCCGCCGCGGGCAGCCCGGCGCTGGGCCTCTCGGACCCCGCCAATGCGTATCAGAGCGCGGGCGACGCGACCGCGTACGTCAACGGCTTCAAGATCACCAGCCCCAGTAACCAGGTCACCGGCGCCATTCCCGGCGTCATTCTCGCATTGACCGCCGTCACGGCGACCGCCGTCACCGACCCTCCCGTCGTGGTCACGGTCGCGTCGAACCCGGCCGCGATTACCCAGAAAGTGACTGCCTTCGTCACCGCCTACAACGCGATGGTCACGGCGGGCCACGCGGCGGCGGGTTACGGAGCGGCCGCGGCCTCGAACACGCTCCTGGCGGGCGACCGCGCGGTCGCTGGCTCCCTCAGCCGGCTATCGAGTTTGATCGCCGCGGACGTGCCGGGCTCCGACTCCACGTTTCAGAATCTCGGCAGCGTCGGCCTCTCCTTCAACAAAGACGGGACCCTCACGCTCGACTCGACGAAGCTCGGCGCAGCCCTCGCGAGCGACCCCAGCGGAGTGCAGAAGCTCTTCGTCAAGGACCCGACCTCAGGCTCGACCGGCATCATGGGCACCATCAGCAGCGCAATCAATACGCTCACGACCGGCTCGGGCTCACTGATCCAGGCGGAGGTGACGTCGTTCACGAACCGCGTCACGAACCTCACGAAATCGCAGGCGAACCTGCAAGCGCAGGTCGCGACGTACCAGGCGACGCTGCAGGCGCAGTTCTCGTCCATGGAATCCACCGTGCAGTCGAACAAGACCGACTTCTTCAATCTCGGCGGCACCGGCACCTTCGTGTGACGCGCGCACCGCTCGACCTCGTCCGGCCCTTGGAGCACGTCGAATCGCCTGGGCCGAAAGCAATCTCTCGTCTGTGAGGAAGGACCATGAATCCCAAAGAACTCGCGCGCTACGGAGTCGTGAAAGTCACGACCTGCTCTCCGGGGCAGCTCCTCGTCATGCTGTACGATGCCCTCTTTCGCTTCCTTCGCGAAGGTGCCGCAGCCATGGAGGCCAAGGACCGGACGAAGAGTAACGAGCGCGTCAGCCGCTCGCTCGCGATCCTCGAGCAGCTCTTGCTCGGTCTCAAAGAAGACGTCCTGCCAACGTTGTACGAGAAGCTGTCGCCGCTCTACGGCTTCTGCATGTCGCACATCACCACCGGAAACCTTCACCAGGACCCGGCGAAGCTGACAGACGTCGTTCGGATCCTCTCGCCGCTACGAGAAGCCTGGGCCGGCGCGGTCGCGCAGATGGCGCGTGAAGCGGCAGGAGCCAGCGCAGCCCCGCCCGCAACCGCCGAAGCGGTCGAAGCGGTCGAAACAAGAGCCTGACCCCTTAAGTTTCTCGGCGGGTCGCCGTTCTCTCCTCGCCGATGGATCCCAAGACCCTTGCGACCGTTGCATCGCGATGCCATCGTAAGCTCCCCGATGAACCTGTGCGTGGCCCCCTTGTGGCCCGACGGTCGCTCATGGGTGAAGTCAGGGGGGGCGCATGAAGGGTGGAGCTGCCGAGGTTCTTGGTTGCGATGACATCCCGATAGCCGGAGAGAGCACGACCGTGCGTCTCGCGGAGCGGCACGCCACCCTTCGACCAACGAGCCGGGGAAAAATCATCGGGGAGCACCCCTCGATGCGCGAGATCCTCGCGACGATCGGCCGGGTGGCGGCGTCGTCGTGCACCGTCCTCGTTACCGGTCCGAGCGGGACCGGCAAGGAGCTGATCGTCGCCGCCCTCCACGATGCGAGCCCGCGGGCTTCGCAGCCGCTCGTCGCCGTCAACTGCGGCGCGATCCCGGAGAACCTCGTCGAGAGCGAACTCTTCGGTCACGCCAAAGGGGCGTTCACCGGGGCGCACGCGGCCCGGCAAGGGCGCGTGGCCGCCGCCGAGGGGGGAACCCTTTTCCTCGACGAGGTGGGCGAGCTGCCCGCCCCCGTGCAAGTGAACCTCTTGCGCCTGCTCCAGCAGCGAGAGTATTCCCCGGTCGGCGACTCGCGCACGGTCAAGTGCAACATCCGCGTCGTCGCGGCAACGAACCGCGACCTCGAGCAAGAGGTCCAGAATGGTCGGTTCCGCGAAGATCTCTTCTATCGCCTCGACGTCATCCACGTAAGGGTGCCGGCGCTTCGCGATCGCGCGAGCGATATCGAGCTGCTCGCGATGCACTTTTTTCGCACCTGCGTCGAGAAATCCGGACGGACCGAGCTCCAGGGATTCACCTCGGAAGCGCTCGAGATCATGACGGGATACGAATGGCCCGGCAACGTTCGGGCGCTCGAAAACGTCGTCGAGCGGGCGGTTCTCCTCGGGCCCGGCCCATACTTGACCGCCGACGACCTTCCGCCGCGCATGCGGCACGAACTTCCGAGTGGTCGCATGGCTGCAGCCGCCCTGCCCGAGGGCGGAATCGACCTGCGATCAGCCGTGGAGCTCTACGAGAACGAGCTGATCCGAAAGGCACTCGAAAAGACCGGGCGCAACAAGAACAGGGCGGCGCAGCTCCTCGGCGTGAACCGCACCACGCTCGTCGAGATGATCAAGAGGAAGGGGCTCTAAGGCACCGGCGAGACGGACGACGGTTCACGTCCCCGCGTCGCCCGTGTGCAGGTCCCTCAGTCGTAGACGGCGATGAGGGGCCACGAAGCCGTTGCCGAGGAGTGCCACGGCGCGGCGCTTGAAGAGCCGAGCGTTGTTCGCGAACCCGAGGCGGTGGGCCGCCACGGCGGCCAGCGTCCAGGCGTCGGGCGGCGTGCGATCTTTCGCTTCGCCGACCTCCGCGCCAGGCTGAACCGGCGGGGAGGCCAATAGACTCTCCAGGTAAGCAAGGGCTCGCCCCGCTTCACCGAGATCGAGCGTCGCCTCAGCGAGACCGAGGCGCGGCTCCGTGGCCGTGGGGCTCGTGGCAAGGGCCTGCTCGAACGCGCCTAGAGCTTCAGCAGGATGACCGAGAAGTAGCTCGACGATCCCGAGGTGCGTCAATCCGAGCCACGAACTCGCGCCGGAGATGAACGACGCGGCGAGGTGACCCGAAACCGTACCGATGCAGTCTCGATAGCTCTCGCGTGCTGACTCGAGGCCGCGGCGGGCCCGGTCGCCCCCTACGGCCGAAGCTTCCGCTTCTGACACGAGCCCATCCAGAAACATCAAGTCGGTGCTTTCGCCTTCACGCAATCGCGCGGTGCGGAGCGTCTCTCGGGCCTCGGGGACTCGCCCCGCCGCGAGCAGCAAACGAACCCTCCCCGTCGCGAGGCACTGAATCGCCGGGGCGATGTCGATCGCGACGCCCGCCACCTGCTCCCACCCGAGGTCCGCGGCCTCCGTCGCCTCGGCCACCTGGCCTACGGCCATGAGCTGCGTGGTCAGGTAGGCGTAGGCGACGACATCGGTACGGTCTCGCGCGAGGCGCGCGCGGAGCAGACGAACGTTCCGCTCGCCTTTGGCCTTGGTCGAGACGACCTGGTCGGTGGCGCCGTAGTGGATGATATGAGCTTCTAGTGCGGCGAAGCGGCTCCCCCTACGGCGTAGCCATGGCGTCGCCGTCTCGTGGACGGGATCCACGAACGCGAGCCCGTCGGTATTTCTGAGCAGGCGTGGCACGCGCGAGGTCTCGGACCGTTGCTTGCCCCACATGAGAACGTCGTCCGGACGCATGTCGAGCGACGGCGCGTTGTGCAGGCGAAGGAGTCCGCAGTCGAACCTGGCTCCCTCGACCGCCTCCCTCAGGACGAGGGCGCTCCCGCGGGCGAGCTGCTCGTCCGCATCGAGCACGAGGACCCAGTCTCCGGTGGCGTGCCGCAGCGATGCGTTGCGCGCGGCAGCGAAGTCGTCGCACCAGGCGAAGTCGAACACCTTGGCACCCGCGTCGTGGGCGATTCGCTTCGTCGCGTCCTGGCTCCCCGTATCGACGACGATCATCTCGTCGACCGCGCCCCTGGCCGAGGCGAGACAGCCCGCGAGAAACGCCTCTTCGTCCCGAACGATCATGCAGAGGCTGATGGTGGGCACCGCAGCCCCGGGAGCAAGACACGTTCCCACCACGGCTCCCGGCGGCGACGAGTGCCGAGGCGGCCGGGAGGCGCCTGTGTCCGAAAGGGGCGCGTCAATTCGGTGTCGGCGCGAACGTCATCCAGCTGACGCCTTTCCCCGGGCAGACCGCTCACGTTCGGCGAGACCGCTGGCCGGCCGATTGCAGTGGGCAGCAGAAGGTCATGGCCCGAATCACGCTCTGCATGATCGTCCGCGACGAGGCGGCGCTTTTGCCCGGGTGCCTGGCCTCGGTTCGCGGCGCCGTGGACGAGATGGTGATCGTGGACACCGGAAGCACCGACGCGACCAGGGACCTCGGGCGCCAAGCCGGCGCGCGCATGTTCGATTTCGCGTGGAACGACGACTTCGCCGCCGCCCGCAACGAGTCGCTTCGTCACGCGAGCGGCGAGTGGGTGCTCGTACTCGACGCCGACGAGAGACTCGGACCCGGTTCAGCGGCGCGACTCCGGGCCGCCTTGAAGCGGGCGCAGTTCGACTGCGGCATGCTGCGCATGCACACGGCCGCACGCCTCGACGCACGCGTCGAGGACGTCGTGTCGGGTCGCGACTGCGCTTCCGAGGTGTGGTTGGCGCCTCGGTTGCTGCGCAACACCGACGGGCTGACGTTCGTCGACGCCATCCACGAAAACGTGACGCCCTGGCTGAGGCGACGCGGGCACGGGATGGGCGGAACGGACGTGGACATCGTTCATCTGGGAGCGACTCGAGAGATAGTCGACGGCAAAGGCAAGACCGATCGAAACATCCGTATGCTGCGAGCGCGGCTCGAACGCGATCCGGGCGACGTGGTGGCGTACGGCTATCTCGCGTACGAATACCTGCGATCGGGCGCGATCGACGACGCGCACGAGACGACAGCCCGCGGCTGGGAGTGCATCGCATCACGCACCCGCGAATCGCCATCGATCCAGCGTCTTGCTACCGCGCGCGCGCACGTCCAGATCCGACGTAGACGGTACGCTGATGCACGCGAAACGATCCGCGTCGCGACCAGGATCGAGGGGGACAACCCCGAACTGTCGTATCTGATGGCCTACGCGTTCGAATACGAGGCGCTCGACACTACGGATCCCGCCCAGCGCGCGGATCTCTTCGCCACCGCATGCGACGGCTACCGGGCGTCCTTGAGCTTCGGGGAGCGCAGGTTCTCCCAATCCGTCGCTTGCGGGTTCGACAGCTGGATACGGCTCGGCACGGTCGAGCTGCAGCGCGGACGACCTGTCGAGGCGATGGCCGCGTTCAGCGCTGCGCTCGCCGCGCGTCCAGACGCGACCGCGGCACATCTCGGCAGAGCGGAGGCGACCCTAGAGCTCGGAGACACTGCCGCGGCGCTCTCGTTGATCGAGCCGTTGCTCGGCAGCTCGCCCGACGCCTGGACGCTCGCCGCGTCGGCGGCGGAGACGCTGGGGCGGAGCGACGAATTGAAACTGTTCGTACGAAAGGCCCTGACGCTCTCGGCGAAAGGGTTCTTGGAGCCGCATCGGCGCTCTCGACTGCGCGGTCTCGTCGCCGCGCTCGCGTGAGCCTTCATAGCCATATGCCATGAAAAAACAGAAGCTCGTTTCGAAGACTCGAACGGTCCCGGCGCGTCTCGTCGAATCGGCCCACATGGCCGTGCAGAAGTGCCGGCACGGAACGTTCATGTACAACGTCAACGACCAGTTCATCGGCCGGTCGCTCGATCTTTACGGCGACTGGTGCGATGACGAGTCGTTCGTCCTGGGGCAAGTGCTCGCTCCAGGCGGAGTGGTCGTCGACGCAGGCGCCAACATCGGGACACACACGGTCTTCTTCGCCAAGGCCGTGGACGACCAGGGCCTCGTCGTCGCGTTCGAGCCGCAGCGCCTCGTATTCCAGAACCTCTGCAAAAACGTCGCGCTGAACGGCTTGCGTAACGTCCAGTGCGTGATGGCGGCGGTCGGCGACGCGCGCGGCCGGCTCACCTTCCCGGCGATCGATCCCGGACGCTCCTTCAACTTCGGCGCGGTGAAGGCGTCGGCGGACGGCGCCGGCGAGACGGTCGATGTCATCCCGATCGACGAGCTCGACCTCCAGCGATGCGACCTGATCAAGGTCGACGTCGAGGGCATGGAAGCCAAGGCCATCGCCGGCGCCACACAGACGATAGAGCGCTGCCGCCCCGTGCTCTATCTCGAAAACGACACGGTCGAACGGTCGCGCGGCGTGCTCGAAGCGGTGGCGTCGGTCGTCTACAAGGACTTCTGGCACATCGCGCCCTACTACACGGCGAAGAACTTCTTCGGCAACGAAGACAACGTCTTCGGGCACTTTCAGTCCGAGGCCAACGTCTTCTGCGTGCCGAAGGAAGCGCCGATGACGGGCCTCGTGGCGGTCGAGGGCCTGGAAGACGACTGGACGAAAGCGGTCGGACGCATGTCCCGCGAGCGCGACGAGGGCGCCAGGTGGCGGCGGCGGCTGCCGCGTCGCGTTGAGCGCGTGTTCGCAATCGCGTGGCGCTGGTCCATGGGCAAGTTCGCGCCGCTCGTCATGATCCGTCGCCAAGCTGCCGTCCGATCGCAGCCCGGGAGGGAAGCCTCGTGAAAGTGAGTGCGTGCCTCATTGTGCGCAACGAAGCGGAGACGTTGCCCGAGTGTCTGGCGGCGTTGCGCGACCACGTGTCCGAGATCGTCGTCGTCGACACCGGCTCCAGCGACGAGACTCCGGAGCTGGCCGAACGGCTCGGGGCACGAGTGCTGCAGTCGCCGTGGTGCGACGACTTCAGCGTCGTACGCAACGTCGCACTCGCGGCGGCGACGGGCGACTACTGCCTCATGGTCGATGCCGACGAGGTCGTCGAGAGCGACGGCTGGACGCGGCTCGAAGCGTTCTTGCGGCCGGGTACGCGCGCACACGGCAACGTCACGATCGTAAGCAACACCGCCGAGGGTCGCCAGTGCAGCTCGCTCCGCCGCCTGTGCCGCAACGAGGGCGGGTTCTCTTACGTCGGGCGCATCCACGAGCAATTGATCGGCCCACCTGGCCGTGGAGGCGATACGGGTCTTCGCGCCGTTCATAGCGGTTACACGGACGCGGCGATGCGCCAAGGCGACAAGACGCAGCGCAACCTCAAGCTGCTTCTGCTGGAGCTCGCAGCACGGCCTGGCGACGCCTACGTGCAGTTTCAGCTTGGGCGCACCTTCGCCAGGAACAAGCAGCTGGACGTGGCCATCGGCCACTTCGAAGCGGCGCTGTCGACGATCGCTCCCGATGCCCCTTATCTTTGTCCCCTCGTGGTGGAGTTCGGCTACGCGCTCAAGGCGCGCGGACGAGCCGGCGCCGCGCTGCTGCTCCTCGAGTCTCACGAGCGCGCCATGGGCGACTCACCCGATCTGCGGTTCCTCGAGGGACTTCTGGCGATGCAGACCGGCAACGTCGGGCGCATGCTCGCCGCGTTCGAAACCTGCCTGCGTCTGGGCGAGACGACGCGCTACGACACGGTCGAAGGCGTCGGCACCTATCGTGCCCACTTCAACCTGGGCATGTTCCACGAGCTGGCCGGCAACGTCGGGCAGGCCCGTGCGCACTACCAGGCTGCGGTGGCTTGCTCGAACCGCTTCGCACCCGCGGCAGACCATCTGGCGAAGCTCGGCCAGTGACGACTCGCGCGAGCCGCGCGAGCGGCCCGCGCACGACCGGCGGCTGATTCGGCTAATTCGACTGTGGTCGGCCCTCGATCAGGCCGCCGCCACGCGTCGAGGGTCCCGCCGACTTCGTGACGTCTCCGGGATCCCGCCCTTCAAATCCGCGGAAGTCAGCCGCTGGATGCCGAGGAGCCGACATGGATTCGCCGAACCGAACGCCTGCGCCTGCGCACGTCTTGCGGGCCAAGATCGCTCGGCGATCGCCCGGCACCGTTGTCGGTTGCGCAGGTCTCCTTGCCCCCGTCCGCGTGACCATGGCCCGTTCGAGCCGGACGGAAGAGCTCGGGAATGGGGAGCCTACATGCATCGCATGCGGCTGAAGTGGCGGGCCAATCGATCCGAGCGGCGAAGCGATCGCGAACGCACCGTCTTCGCGTGGGGAGCCTACCGAACGAAGCGACGCTCCCGCGACACCAAGCTGGAGAACGCGCCTCGGCTCGCGCGGCGTCTCGTTCCCTTTCGCTCGTCTTACGTTGAGCACGCTACTACGATGAATCGTGCGGTACGCTCGACCAAACGGTCGTTGTGGGCGCACCGTCGTCGTGGCACGATTGGCATCGTGAAAGCAGTGCGACGGGGGGACGGGATGACCCGGGTGCTGGTCGTCGACGACGATCCGAGCATCTTGCGGTCGGTCCAGAGGGTGCTCGAGGGCGCGGGTTACCATCCGACTCCAGCGAGCTCGGGCGCCGAGGCGTTCGCGGCACTCGCGGCGTTCGGCAATCAGGCGCCCGACGTCGTCCTGACGGATCTGCATTTGCCGGATACGACGGGGATCGAGATCGTATCGGCGATCGCCGCCAAGCACCCGGGAACGCCGACGATCGTCATGACCGGTCGCGCCACGATCGACTCCGCGGTCGAGGCCATGCGCCGCGGAGCCTTTGACTACCTGGTGAAGCCGTTCGGGCAGAATGAAATCTTGCTCACCGCGGTTGCGCGGGCGCTGAGCCACAAGCGACTCATCGATCGCAATCGATACCTCGAACAACGTCTGGTGGCGCGCGAACGGTACGAGGATCTCGTGGGGGGGTCACCGAGGATGCGCGCGGTCGTCGACATGGCCAACAGCGTCGCCCCGATGGACGTCACCGTCCTGGTGCTGGGCGAGAGCGGAACCGGCAAGGAGCTCGTCGTGCGCGCGATCCATCGTCGGAGCGGGCGCCGTGAGGGGCCCTTCTTGGCGATCAATTGCGGAGCGCTCACGGAGTCGGTGCTCGAGAGCGAACTGTTCGGTCACGTGAAGGGGTCGTTCACCGGAGCGCTGACGGGCCGGCGCGGTCTATTCGAGGAGGCCTCGGGAGGAACCATCTTCCTCGACGAGGTCGGCGATCTGCCTCCCGCCGTTCAGGTGCGTCTCCTGAGGGTGCTGCAGGAGAGAGAGGTGCGGCCGGTCGGCTCGAACACGTCGCGTCCGGTCGACGTGAGGGTAATCGCGGCCACGAACCGCGATCTCACGGCGGAGATCGCCGAGGGAAAGTTCCGGCAAGATCTCTTCTATCGCCTCAACGTCGTGTCGATCGAAGTGCCCGCTCTGCGGGCACGCATGGACGACGTGCCGCTGCTCGCGCACCATTTCGTGCAGAAGCATGCCGCGAAGCACGGCCGAAAGGTCGAAGGCATCGAGCCGGCCGCGATGGCGGCCCTCTGCGCGCACGACTGGCCCGGGAACGTGCGCGAGCTCGAGAACGTGATGGAGCGCGGGGTCGTGCTGTGTACGCAACGCCACCTGTCGGTGGAGGACCTCGCGGGCTCGGTCAAAGCGACCCGGCCTTCGACCGAGCCGTTCTGCGGTGCGCTCGAACTGCCGATGGCGCAGGCTAAACAGGAGTTCGAGCGGAGCTATCTCAAACGCGTGCTCCTTCGAGCGCACGGACGCTTGACGGACGCAGCGCGCCTCGCGGGCGTGGATCGCTCGAACTTTCGACGATTGCTTCGGCGCTTCGAGGTCGACGCCATCGAGCTTCGAGACGACAAATCCGACGCGGGTCCGATTGACTCCACCAGCGTCTGATTGACCGCAGGCATTGGGCGCGAAAGTGCCTGATTCGCGGCGATTCGCCGATTCGAGGGCTGGCACGACCTCTGCGTAGGAGGCCCCTGCAATCTGCAAGGGGGGACGCCTATGGTCGAGCATACGGTTAGCCGGAACGACCCACGACTTTCGCGCTTGCTCGAGCAGGTCCGCCGGATCGCCCGAGCCATCGCGCGCTCGCTTCCGCCCAGCGTTCAGCTCGACGATCTGGTCGCCGCCGGGAATCTCGGTCTCGCGACTGCGATCGCTCGGTTCACCGGCGACCCCGCGGCCTTCGAACCGTTCGCGATCGTCCACGCCCGGGGCGCCATGCTCGACGAGCTCCGGCGCCTCGACACGATGTCGCGGCTCGGAAGGCTTCGCGCACATCGCGCCCTGTCCGCGTCGCGGCGGCTGACGATGCGGCTCGGTCGCAACCCTGACGACGCCGAGATCGCCGCCGAGCTGGGCATCGAACTCGAGGCCTACCACGACGTCGTCTTGCAGCGGGCGGCCACCAATGTCGACATCCTCGATCACGACCGTCTCGAGGGCTCGGACACTCCGGCCGACGAGGAGATCGACGCGCGAAGGGCGCGTCGCCGCGTCTCCGACGTGGTCGCTCAGCTTCCCACGCGGCACGCGACGGTCATCGCACTCTCGTTCGCTCAGGACGAGACGCTCGGATCGATCGCCAAGAATCTCGGAGTGAGCGTCGCCCGGGCCCATCAGATTCGAGCCGATGCCATCCAGAAGCTTCGCCGTTCATACGCCTCTCTCTGCGAGCTGCCGGGGTCATCCCCCCCAGCGCGGGAGAGGGGCACGGTCGCGAACAACGCGGCATGATGCGGGCCGAGATCGGGCCTCGTCCCGATCCCGCCCTCGGCATCATCGGCTCGGCGTGGGCCAGGTCGTTGCCGGCGACACGTCAAAACCGCGCGGGCGGAAGGCCTCGCTCGGGCCGGGCGAACAGATAACCCTGGAGAAGATTGCATCCGAGCGCAATCAACGTATCCCGCTCGCCTGTCTTCTCCACACCTTCGGCTACCACGAGAATGCCCAGCTCCCGGCAAAGCTGACACATCGACCGCACGATGGCCTGCTTCCGCGGGTGCGAATCGATCCCCCGAATGAGGGACATATCGAGCTTGGCCATTCCCGGATCCAGGGACGCGAAGCTGGTCAGACCCGCGTAGCCGGACCCGAGATCGTCTACGGCGATCGCGAACCCCAGCTGCCGGAGCTTGGCCATCCGCTGGTCGAGGTTCTTCACGACCTCGAGCGAGACGCGCTCCGTGATTTCCAGAATGACGCGATTGGCGATCTTGACGAGCGGAGAGCTGGCGAAGAGATCGTCGTCGTTCAGATCGACGGCGTGCAGGTTCACGAAGAACTTGAGATCCGGAGGTGCCTGCTCCGCTTCGCTCGCGACCCGCGCGCGAATTGCGCGGCCGAGCTCACGCAACCGCCCCAGTCGCTCGGCGGCATCCAGCATCTCGGGGGGACTCGGCAGGCTGGGCTCCGCCGACCGGAGCAGGGCTTCGTAGCCGTAGACGCGTTGCTCTTTCCAGTCGACGATCGGTTGGTAAGCCATCCAGAGTCGCTGCAGCGCACTCATGAAGCGGCTTTCGAGATTCGAAAGGTCGCCGAGCCTCTTGGAAGTCACGCCGGCGAGGTCCAGCGCTTGCCGCTTCAAGCGAGCCATGCGGTTCAGCCGGCACGCGCGCTGCACGGCCTCTTCGAGCACCTTCCGCTCGACCGGCTTGATGAGATAACGGAAGGCGCCATATTCGACTGCGCGTACTGCCGAGGCGAGGGTCGGTTCGCCGGTCGTGAGGATGACCGGTACGTCAAGATCGTGCTGACGCACGGCATGGAGGAGCTCCAGGCCGCTCATCTCCGGCATCGCGACGTCGCTTATGACGACGTCGAACGAAGCAGCGTCCATGTGCTCGAGGGCCAACTTGCCGCTCGTGGCGGTCTCGACGACGCACCCTGCCAGTGAGATCATGCTCCTATACGCGCGGAGGATGGGCTCGTCATCGTCCACCAGCAGAACGCGCGGCTTTTGATCGGGCATGACACTCCGTTGGAAGGTTCGCTCGCATGACTACGCCAGGGCGAAATCGGGGGGTTGAACGAGTCCCGTGATGATTGCCAACAGATTGGCTACTTCCACGGGCTTTTCGATTCTCGGGTTCGAGACACGGTCGAAGAATTCGCGCGCGGCGGTGGTGAAAGCGCCGCCCGTCACGAAGACCATCCGGCGGGCCTGGTCGGCGTCGAGCCGAACGATGTACTCGTAGAGCTCCATTCCGGTGACGTCGGGCATCATCAAGTCCGAAATGATGACGTCGAATCGCTCCCCGCCCTCTATGCGCCGAATCACTTCCCTCGCGCTCGTCAGGGCCGTCACGTCCAAGTGCTCCCGAAGAGTTCGCTGCAGAGCACGACCTATCGCCGGCTCGTCGTCGATGACCAGCACCCGGGCTCGTTGCGCGGGGAGCGGGCGAGTGGTCTTCACCTTCAAAGTCTGGCTCTCACGCACCGCCGGGAGCTCGAGCCGCACGAGAGTTCCCTTTCCGACTTCGCTCTCGATTTCGATGAGGCCACCGAGCTCGGCCACGATCCTGTGGCAGATCGCGAGGCCCAGGCCGGTGCCGACGCCGGGAGCCTTCGTGGTGAAAAAGGGTTGGAATATTTTCTCGAGATTCTCCTCGGAGATTCCCGTGCCGGTGTCCGTGATCTCGACAACGACGCGATCGACGCCGTGCGTGCGCGTGGACACCCGGAGCTCATTTCGATCCGCCTGCCCCTCCGGCATGGCCTGGGCTGCGTTGACGATCAAATTCAGAATGACCTGTCCCAGCCGCGACTCGTTGGCGCGGACCAGCGGCAGCGACTGGTAGTCCTTCACGATGCGTGCGCGGTGGCGTATTTCGTTCCAGGCCATCCGAATCGACGAGTCGATGATTCGCAGTAAGTCGACGCCGTCGGTGTGTGCCTCGTGGGGGCTGGAAAACAGTTTCACGTCCCGCACGATGTCACGCATGCGCACGAGCGCCTCTCGAGTGTCCCGCATGGGCTCTTCGAGCCCGGCGAGGCTGCTCCAACCGCTCCAATCCGATGTAGGCGCCGCCTTGCTCACTTGTGTCGACATGAGGCGCGAGAGCGTCTCGGAGATGAATTCCATATTGGCCATGGCGACGGCCAGCGGATTGTTGATCTCGTGCGCGACGCCGGCTGCGAGCGTGCCAGCCGAGGCCATCCGCTCGGAGATCACCAGCTGATCGCGCATCCGCGCCTGCTCCGATCGCACGGCAGCGTCGCGAAGCTCGCGCACCACGGCGCGCGGCAAACGGGAGAGATCGCCTTTGAGCACGAAGTCTTGCGCGCCCGCTTTCATGATGGTCACGGCGCCGGATTCTCCAACCGTGCCGGAGACCAGAATGAACGGAATGTCTATCCCCGTGGCGCGCAGGTCCGCGAGGGCGCTGAGTCCGCTGTATTGAGGAAGCGTGTAGTCCGAGATGATCACGTCCCACGTGCCCGACGCGAGCGCCATGTTGAAGGCGGCCTGCGTCTCGACGCGGTCGATCGTCGGAACGAACCCGCCGCGTTCGAGTTCGCGGACTACCAGCGACGCGTCGTCCACCGAGTCTTCGACGAGCAAGACCGACAGACGCGGGCTCGTGGAGCCCTGCGTTTGCCCAGGCAAGCCATCGAAGGTGGCCTGCTGGTTACGCTTGAGATGCGCGCCGCGGTTTCGCATGACAACGGGAGCCCCTCTGCCGTTCTTCAAGCCCCCCCACGGTAGTCTCGCGCCATCGAAGCTTGGTCGCAACAAAATATGGCGGCCGTGCAAATTGCCTGACCACAAGTCACCACCGGTCATGGAGGCACGAACGGCGCATGGGCGAAGCACACGGAGCGTGCAAGAATGTCGTGCGGCCTTGAGTCACACCACTTGAGTCGCACGGCTTGAGTCATACCGGGGGGCTGACGATGCGAGAAGCAGTCGGAAGAGGAGCCTGTGCGTACGGCCAAAGGCGACGCGACCGTCTGACGCCCAGCGCGTTTCGCTCCGGGTGGCGCTGATGTCGATTCGTCCGGGCGAGTGGGTGGAGGCGTCGCTGCGCGGCGCTCGCATCCTGATCATCGACGACGATCCCCTGCAGTGTAAGCATTTTTCCCGTGTCGTGGAGGACTGGGCGGCGCTTGCTTTCACCGCCACCTCCCTCTCCGAGGCCTTGCGGCTCTATCGGTCCGTGAACCCGGACCTCGTCATGCTCGACGTCCTCATGCCGCACGTCGACGGCTACAAGCTTTCGCAGATCTTCAAGCGCGAGGGGAGGTTCGTTCCGATCATCCTCCTCACGGCCCTCGAGGATCTCGAGTCGAAGCGGCGCGGCCTTGCTGCCGGGGCCGACGAGTTCTTGACCAAGCCGGTCAATGCCCTCGAACTGCAGATTCGGGTTTCGTCGATGCTGCGCATCAAGAGGCTCGCTGACGAGCTCGCGACGGCAAACGCCAGGCTGCACGCGCTCGCCACCATCGATGCGCTGACCCAGCTTCCGAACCGCCGGGTTCTGTCGGAGCGGCTGGCGTTCGAGTTCGCACGGGCAAAGCGCTATCGGCACCCTCTCGCCTGTCTCATGCTCGACGTGGATCACTTCAAGAAGGTCAACGACACGTTCGGGCACCCGGTGGGCGACCGGGTGCTGGTCGAAGTGGGGGCCACCCTGATGGAGACCGTCCGGACGACGGATATGGCCGGACGCTACGGGGGTGAGGAGTTCATGGTCATCCTCCCGGAGACCCGCTCGGCCGACGCGCGCATCGTGGGGGAGCGCCTTCGACGTGCCGTCGCCGGGCGCTCCCAGACTTCCGCTGGCCTACCGGAAGTCACCATATCGATTGGCGTCGCAGCGGCGGAACACGAGGGGCTCGTGACCGTGGAGGAGCTCCTGCGTCAGGCCGATCAGGCGCTCTACAAGGCGAAAGACGGAGGCCGCAATCAGGTCGTGATCTGGGGCAGTCGCACCGAATCGCCGTAATGCCCACGTTCACGGGGGGCGTAACAGGGCCCTTGCGCTCGCGAGTTTTCGTCGCGACCATGCGCGGCGTGTCAAAGCCATACCGCACCACCTCAGGGCCTCTCTTTGCGATCGTTTCGAGCCTCGCGGCCATCATCATCTCCGCGTGCGCGGAGACCTCGTCGACGGGCGCGAGTCCACCGACGACCGTCACGGCGGTCCCGGCCGCCGAGCCGAGGCCCGTCGCGAGCGCCCCCGCTGTCGCGCCCGCGGCGGCGTCGGCAACCGCGGTCGTAACCCCGGACGATCTCGTCGGGAAGCCCGCGCCCGACTTCACCGGCAAGGCGCAGGACGGCTCGTCCGTTCACCTCGCGGCTCTCAAGGGCAAGCGCGTCGTCGTCTATTTCTACCCGAAGGACGAGACCCCGGGCTGCACGAAGGAGGCATGCTCCTTCCGTGACGCCTGGCAAGACATCGCGAAGACCGGAGCCGTCTTGATCGGCATCTCGGCCGACTCGGCCGAGTCCCACAAGGACTTCGTCGCCCACTACAAGCTGCCGTTCCTCTTGCTCAGCGATCCCGACGGCAAGATCGGCGGCAGCTACGGCGTGCCCTTCGAGGGGCATCACCAGCGCCAGACGTTCGTCATCGGAACGGACGGGAACGTCGCGAAGGCGTACCGGAAGGTGGACGTGACCGTTCATGCCTCGCAGATCCTCGACGACCTGACGCACGCCTGACCCCAGCGGGAAGCCCCCGCGACTTCGCTGCGACGCCCGGGCTGCGCCTGCGCCAGACGTCCCCGAAGTCCCTGGCGCTCCCGTGGCGTGCGATCACGAGACGCACCCTGGACACGAGGCCCTCGGAATGGTACTGGCCGGCGCGAGATTTCCCCCCATCCGGACGACACGACTCCGGCCTCCCGGAGCAGGGTCGGAACCCTAATCGAGACGCATGCTTCTCGCCTCCCTCGACGACGGCCTCCTGGCAGCGGCACCCCAGGCCATATCGGTCGACTTCGACGCCACGTTCCTCGTTCAGTTCGTGCTGTTCGCCGCGCTGACGCTGGTCCTCAAACCGCTCCTCTTCGATCCGATGCTCAAGCTCTTCGAGGAGCGTGAGCGGCGCATCGACGGGGCCAAGATGCAGGCCCGCAAGATCGACGAACGGTCGGCATCCGCGCTCGCGAAGTACGAGACGGAGATGGCCAAGGCCCGGGCGACGGCCAACGCCGAGCGTGAAAAGATCCGCGCCGAGGCGGTTCGCAAGGAACAGGAAATCCTCGGCACCGTGCGTGCCGCGGCCGCTCAAACCCTCGAAGACGGCAAGAAGTCTGCTCTGGCCGAGGCCGAGCGCGTCCGCGCCACGTTGAAGGCTCAGAGCGGCGCCCTCGCGCGCGATCTCGCGGGTCGCGTTCTCGGGCGAGAGGTGCAGTCGTGAGTCGCCGCCCGCTCGGGGCCGTCGCGCGGCGGATCGCGTTCGCCAGCATGGTCGTCGTCACGTCGTGGTCGGTCTGGGCCTGGGCGCAGACCGAGCCGAAGCCGAAGGAGGAAAAGGGAGCCGCCGCGGCGGCAGCGAACGAGAGCGAGAAACCGGCGGGCGAGGGCGAAGGCCCGGCGCCGTTCAACTGGACCGTCTTCGGCGGAGAGACGCCGCCCTACATCGCGATGCTGATCAACTTCGGCATCCTCGCGGCCGGCTACTACCTCCTGGGCAAGAAGCCGATCGCCGCCGGCCTCCAGGCGAGGCGGGACACGATCTCGAAGGAGATCGAAGAAGCGCAGCGCATGAAGCACGAGGCGGAAGAGCGCGCGAAGACTTACCAGCACAAGCTCGAGAAGCTCGAAGACGAGCTCCGGGCCGCGCGCGAATCGCTGGTGCGGGCGGGCGAAGCCGAGAGCGAGCGCATCGTGGCCGAGGCCGAGGCCAAGGCCGAGCGCATGCGCAAGGACGCCGAGTTCCTCGTCGAGCAAGAGCTGAAGCAGATCCGCGGTGAGCTCTGGCGCGACACGGTCGAAGCCGCGGTGCTCGCAGCCGAAGACCTGCTGAAGAAGCGAGTCACCCCCGCCGATCAGGAACGCCTGGCCGAGGAATACCTCGCCGACCTGGGCGGCCGCGCCGACCGAGATCGCACGCCGTCGCTCGCGCAGCAGCGCAGCGCCGTTCCCCCCACGGAATCCGGCAGCGGGAGCCCGCCATGAGCATTTCCATCGTAGCGCGCCGATACGCGAAGGCCGTCCTCGAGATCGGGGTCGAGCTCGGACAGCTCGACGGGATCGTCGACGAGATGGCCGCCTTCGCCTCCGCCTGGGAGACGAGCCCCGAGCTTCGCAACGTCATCGAGAATCCGCTCGTTGCCCACGCCGCCAAGAAGGCGGTCATCAACGACGTCGCCGAGCGCATCGGGGCCAGCTCGACGACGCGACACACGGTGCTCCTCCTGGTCGATCGGCGCCGTGCCCGCTCCTTGCCTTACCTGGCGCAGACCCTGCGCGAGCTGGCCGACGCGCGGAAGGGTCTCCTCCGCGCAGAGGTGACGACCGCGGCCCCGCTCTCCGACACGTACTACGCGCGGCTCGAGGCTCAGCTCGAGAAGATGACGGGCAAGCGCGTGGTGGTCGAGCGCCGCACGGATCCGATGCTCATCGCGGGCGTCGTTACCCGGATCGGCAACCGCATCCTCGACGGAAGCCTCCGTACGCGCCTCCAGTCGCTCCGCGACGCGCTCATGCCCACGGGAGCGTGACGAAAAAGGGAAGGTCGCGCCTCCGCCGCGCCTTTCCCTGGCTTGCCTGGCTTGCCTGGCTTGCCTGGCTTGCGCTCTCTCTCCGATCCAGGTTCATAGAAGGAAACGCCGATGCAGCTCCGCGCCGAAGAAATCTCCGCGATCATCAAGACCCAGATCCAGAACTACGAGAAGGCCGCGCTCACGACCGAGACGGGCACGGTCCTCAGCGTGGGCGACGGAATCGCGCGCATCTACGGGCTCGAGGGCGCGATGGCGGGCGAGCTCCTCGAGTTTCCCGGCAACCTGATGGGCCTCGTGCTCAACCTCGAGGCCGACAACGTCGGCGCCGCCTGCTTCGGCGAAGTCACGAACGTCAAGGAAGGCGCGGTCGTCAAGCGCACCGGCCGCATCCTCGACGTCCCCGTGGGCGAGGCGCTCGTCGGGCGCGTTGTGAACGCGCTCGGGCAACCGATCGACGGCAAGGGCCCGATCGAGACGCCGCACCGCCGCCGCGTCGAGCTCAAGGCCCCGGGCATCCTTGCACGCCAGCCCGTCAAGGAGCCGCTCCAGACCGGCATCAAAGCCATCGACGCCATGGTCCCGATCGGCCGCGGCCAGCGCGAGCTCATCATCGGCGACCGCCAGACCGGCAAGACGGCGGTCGCCCTCGACACGATCATCAACCAGAAGGGGCAGGGCGTTTACTGCTTCTACATCGCCATCGGTCAGAAGCAGTCGACCGTGGCGAGCGTGGTCGACAAGCTCACCCAGTACGGCGCCATGGAATACACGACGGTCGTCGTGTCCGGCGCGAGCGAGATGGCGCCGCTCCAGTTCATCGCCCCGTACTCCGGCGTCACGATGGCGGAGTACTTCCGCGACAGCGGCCGTCACGCGCTCTGCATCTACGACGATCTCTCGAAGCAGGCGGTCGCGTACCGCCAGCTCTCGCTCCTGCTCCGTCGCCCGCCGGGCCGCGAGGCGTATCCGGGCGACGTCTTCTACATCCACTCGCGCCTCCTCGAGCGCGCGGCGAAGATGGCCGACGAGTTCGCGGTCACCAAGAAAGACGTCACCGACTTCGACAAGCGTGGCGACGCGAAGGTGCACAAGGGCGAGCTCGGCAAGCACCGCGCCGAGGAAGAGCTCAAAGAGAAGGGCGACGGCTTCCACATCGTGCGCAACCCGCGCTCGGGCGGCTCGCTGACGGCGCTGCCGATCATCGAGACGCAAGCCGGCGACGTCAGCGCGTACATCCCGACGAACGTCATCTCGATCACCGACGGTCAGATCTTCCTCGAGACGGACCTCTTTTTCTCGGGCGTGCGACCGGCCATCAACGTCGGCATCAGCGTCAGCCGGGTGGGCGGGAGCGCACAGATCAAGGCGATGAAGGCCTACGCCGGCAAGCTGAAGCTCGAGCTCGCGCAGTACCGCGAGATGGCGGCTTTCGCGCAGTTCGCCAGCGATCTCGACCAGGTCACCCGCAACCAGCTCGAGCGCGGCGCGCGCCTCGTCGAGCTGCTCAAGCAGGGGCAATACGTTCCGCTCTCCGTCGAGAAGCAGATCGTCAGCATCTACGCCGGCACGCGCGGCTACATCGACCGCCTCGCCATCTCCCAGATCGCCGCTTACGAGCGTGGTGTCCACGACTTCATCGAGAAGAAGTACCCCGCGATCTACGAGACCATCCGGACCAAGAAGGTCCTCGACGCGGACACCGAGGCGACCCTCAAGAAGGCGCTCGACGAGTTCGCGGGGTCGTTCGGCTCGTCGGCCGACGGAAAGAAGTAAAGACATGCCGTCGCT
Source organism: uncultured Myxococcales bacterium (assembly GCA_937902985.1). Taxonomy (GTDB): domain Bacteria; phylum Myxococcota_A; class Polyangia; order Polyangiales; family Polyangiaceae; genus Palsa-1150. The sequence goes on along the minus strand of CALFNG010000206.1, from coordinate 33,879 downwards.
CAAGGGGATCCGGAAGCGCATCGTCAGCACGAAGGCGACGCAGAAGATCACCCGCGCCATGAAGATGGTCGCCGGGGCGCGCCTGACGCGCGCGCAGCAGCGAATCGTCGCGATGCGCCCGTACGCCGTGAAGACGGGCGAGGTGCTGCAGTCGGTCTCGCGCACCATGGCGGCGGCCGGCGAGTCGCAAGACGAGCCGGCGCATCCCCTGCTCGCCAAGCGGCCCGAGAACAAGACGCTCTTCCTGGTCTTCACCGCCGACCGCGGGCTCTGCGGCGCGTTGAACACGAACATCAACAAGGCCACCGAGCGCTTCTGGCGCGAAAAGGAGGGCGGAAACGTCGGCGTGTCCTTCGCGACGATGGGTCGCAAAGGGCGCGAGTACCTCGGGCGCCGCGGCGGCAAGGTCTTGCAAGACTTTCCTCGTATCTACGACGGGCTCGACCTTGAGAAGGCACGCCTCGTCTCCGGGTGGGTCGCGTCGCACTTCCAGAAGGGCGAGTTCGACTCCGTCTACCTCGTCTTCAACGAGTTCAAGAGCGCGATCACCCAGAAGGTCGTGGTCGATCGTCTCCTGCCGCTCGTGCCCGTGAGCGCGCAGCCCGCCGAGGGCGCGTCGCCTCAGAGCGATTTCATCTACGAGCCCAATCAGCCGGCGCTGCTGGAACGGCTCGTGCCGATGTACATCGAGATCACCATCTATCGAGCGCTGCTCGAGAGCCAGGCGAGCTTCTTCGGAGCGCAGATGACCGCGATGGACGCGGCGACCCGCAACGCGAAGGACATGATCGCGCGCCTCACGCTCGAGTACAACCGCGCGCGTCAGGCGGGAATCACGAAGGAGCTGATGGAGATCGTCGGCGGCGCCGAAGCGCTCAAGGAGTAGGCGGCTCGACGGCGGCGCTGGCATCGCGCGCCGCAGACTCCATGGGCGTCAATAGCGGCGCCGGCCAGAACCCGAGGCCCACCGCGAGGGCCGCGAGCGGAACGAGGGCCGCCATCTCGAACGAGGTCGCGTCGGGCAGCCGACCCCCGAATGCCTCGAGTTGCCGGCTCCGCCGCCACCCGGGCTCGACCGCTTCGAACAGCAAGAGGCGCGCGACGCGCGCGTGCGCGGCGGCGGAGACCACGATCGCCGCGGCCATCCATAGCGCGACGAGCGGATGCGGCGCGAAACCGCCCACGAGGACGAGAACGAGGGCCCACGACCCGACCAGCCCGGGGATCCCGAGCGAGAGAGCGAGCCCCACGGCCAGGAGCACGGCGAGCACCGGCGCGTCGCTCGCGAGACCCTGGGCACGCACGACGTCGCACGTGCCCACGCGACGCTCGAGGGCGTTGGCGACCGCAAGGAGGATGGCTGCCGCGAGCCCGTGCGACCATAGCGCCAGCGTCGCGCCGGCGATCCCTTGCGTGGTGAGCGAGCCGAGGGCGTAGAGGGCGAGCCCGGCGTTCGCGACGATCGTGTAGGCCACGAAGCGGCGCAGATCGCGCTGGGCCATGGCCCCCAGGCCGCCCCACGCGGCCCCCAGGCCGCCGAGCGCGGCCATCGACGAGCCCGCCCAGTGCGCGCCTTCGGGCAACGCGCCCAGGCCGACCCGGACGAGGAGGTACGGTCCGAGCGCCACGACGACGCCGCCGAGGACGATCGCAGCGCTCGCCGGCCCTTCTTCGAGCGCGTCGGAGAGCCATCCGTGCAGCGGGACGACGGGCGCCGCCGCCGCGGCCGCGATGAACAGCAGGATCCAGGCCGCTTCGACCAGCGGAACGCCGAGGATCGGCGGGCTCGCCGAGAACGACGTCCGTGCGAACTCCGGGAACGCCATCGTGTGCGTCACCGGCGTGCCGTCGACGAGGAACGTCCGGCCCGACGCGCCCGAGAGCGCCACGATCGACACGAGGAGCGCCGCCGCGCCGAACGCGCCGAGCGCGCCGAGCTTCGCCGCGGCCCGGTGGCGGTGCGCGCCGCCCCAGCCCCCGACGAGAACGACGGACGCGACGAGCACGGTCGTCCACGCCCCGACGAAGAGGACGGCGTCGAGCGCCACGAGCACCCCGACGATGCCCGACGAGAGGAGCGCCAGCGCGGCGTAGAAGGCGTCGGTCCGGCGTGTCTCGCCCGCGACCAGGAGCGCGACGAGGCCCACCGCGGCCGCGAGCAGGATCAGGACGATGCTGGTGCCGTCGACCCCCACGTACCACTCGGCGCCGAGCGACCGCACCCAGACGGAGCGCTCGACGAGCTGAAACCCATCGTCGCCGTCGCCGCGCCCGACGCCCGGAGCGAACCGCCAGTAAGCCCAGAGCGCCAGCAGCAACTCGACCCCGGCGACCGCGATCGAGGCCCTGCGCACGACGCCATCGTCGGGGCGCCCCGCGGCACGCATTCCGCCCGCGAACAAGGCGACCGCGAGCGGCAACGCGACGAGGAGCGTCAGCGCATGCTCCCCTGCCCAGCCGAGGCCCGTCGGCAGTTGCGCGCGGAACCCCACGGCCACCTCGCCGGCTTGCTCGTCGGTCGACGTCACGATCACGTGACCGAAAGCCTGCGTGACACGCGGGTTCTCCGGCGTGAAGGAGACGACGAGGGTCTTGGATGCCCCGGGCGCCAGCGTCGCGTTCGTCGGGGCGCCTTCCTTGAATCGAACCGCAACGTGCGGGGGGGAGCGGACGTCGTCTTCGTCGCCCCGAATCGCGACCCGCGACACCGTGAGCGGCTCGGAGCCCAGGTTCACGACAGAGAGTTCGCCGACCCATCCGACCGGCGCGCCCGGCTCCCGCCAGGACGGCCGGAGCTCGAGCGGCCCCCGGGTGCCGTCGGGCAACGTGAGGAGGATGCGCCCGCGCGCGGGCGGCGCGGTGCCTGCCCGAGCCAGACCGGAGAAGCCAGGGCACAGGGGAGCGACCGAGACCAGGCAGATGGCGACGAGCGCGAGGAGCGCGATCAGACGCCTGCAGAACGGGGGCATGCGCCAGCGCGAGGACATCTGCGAAGACATGACGTCAGCGCACCGGCCAGAGCGCGCTGAGCAGCGTCGCAAGGACCGCGGTGCCGACGAGCACCCAGACGACCCTCGCCAGCGAGCCGCCGACGAACGGCTCGAGGCGACGACCGAGGCGGACGGTGCGTCCGGCGAGCGCGTTGGCGGGCGCGCCGGCGACCTGGGCGTCGAACTGAACGAGGGCCCACGCGAGCGCGTGAACGACGACGCCGACGGAGCCGGCGAGCGAATCGACGACCCAGCGCTCGAAGGCCATCAGCAGCGTGGCCCCGGCCTCCGGCGCGTGGCCGAGGAGCGCGCGCTCGACGCTCGGCCGCGGCGAGCGGGCCGAGGCTGGAGCGGGCGCCGCTCCGGGCGTCGCGGCGCCCGCGATACCAAGGAGTAGCGCGGCCACGATCCCCGCCGATACGAAGACCAGCGCGCCGCCCTGGGGCCCGTCGACGCCGAGCGCGACGAGGACAAGGCCTGCGGGAGCGCCGCCCACGCCGGCGACCCAGCGCGGCAGCCCTGGCGGCGCAGCCCGAGCCCGGCGCGCCGCGAGGACCACCAATGCCGCACCGGTGACCGTGACCACGGCCGCTCCGTGGGGTAACCGAGGAACGAGGGAGGCCTCGCGCAAAAGCAAGAAGGGGCCGAGCAGCCCCGTCGTCGCGCCGGCGTCGAACGCTGCGAGCGCCGGGGCGGTCCGCGGCTGCGGCGCCGATGCGCTCATCGACGCGGCCGCCGCGAGGAAGGCGGCGAGAGCGAGCGAGGCGACGTATGCGTCGAGGCCACGCCCCGTCGCCGCGTCCCACGAGCCCGGGTTCGTCCCCGACACCAGCGAGTCTCCGGCGAGCATCGCGAAGATCGCGAGCGCGACGCGCGTCGCGCGGAGGGCGCCAGCCTTCGTGTCCGACCATCCGGCAAGCCACGCGGCCGAGGCCCCGACGAGCGTCCAACCGAGCCAAGCGGTCGCCAGACCGCCCGCGAGAAACGAGAGGAGACCTCCCGAGAGCGAGAGCTCGAGCCAGGCCCACGACTTCCACGGTCGAGGATCGACCTCCGGCGAGGCGCGGCGCGTGCCCAGGTTCGCCGCGGCGGCGAGCGCGACCACGCAGGCGAGCGTGCACGCACACACCGATAGGCGGTCGAACGCGAGCCCGAATCCGACGTCGAGCGCGCCGAGGCGAGCGCCGCCGACCGCGGGCTCCAGGAGGCCGCCCGCCCCTCTGGGAGCCCGCGCGAGCGCGAACTCATGGCCGAGGAGCGCCGCGGACGCCGAAAGGATCGAGCCCACGCCGAGGCGACGCGGCCATGGGTCGTACGCCCCGCCCGCACCCCGGAGACCGCGCACGAGCTGCCAGACGAACGCGGCGAAGGGCGGCGCGACGACGAGCCAGAGGGTCCGCGAAACGACGCGCTGGAGCGGATCCGACATCGGCGCTTCGGAGTTTACCAGCACTGCCAGGCTCTACAGGAACGGGCTCAGATGGCCGTCGCCTCCGGCGGACAGGACGTCGTGCCGCAGACGCTGGATGACCGCGATCGCGACCAGCATCGTCGCCCCGACCAACGAGCCGCTCATCAGGAGCTGCGCCGCGCGCTGGGGAGTCCACCATACCCACGCCGCCGACAGGGCGAGAGCCGCGAGAGCGAGGGGCAGCCGCGCGAGCGTCGTCGTGCGCGTGCTCTCGACGAGACGCCGCCGGGGTAGTGTCCAGCGAACCGCCGAGATCGCGAGCACGAGTGCTGCCGTCTTGCCGAGGAGCCACGCCGCACCAGCAGCTTCGAGTGCGAGGCGACCATCTTGCTGCGCCGGCGACAGCCCGGGCAACGACCAGCCGCCGAGGAAAAGGACGCTCGCGAGCCCCGCGATCACGAAGCGATGCGCGCGCCGAGCTGCTTCGAGCCACGATCCGCGCGACCGAGCGGGCAGAAGCGACACGTCCTCGACCAGCGCCGAGGCCCCGGACGCGGCAGCCTCGAGGTCGGGCTCGATGAGCGCACACCCGAGGAGGAGGAGCGTCGCGAGCAGCGCGGCCGGACTCCGGAAGGCTAGCCAGTCCCAGGGCGCTCCGCCCTGGGCGTGGTCGATCTCCTGGACGCGAAGCGAACCGGTCGTCAGGACGACACTCGTCACGGCCACCGCCGCCGGCACGTGCTGCCAGGCCACATGCGCGGCTCCGCGGAGGCCGTCCCACGCCGAGCGCGCGCCGGCGACAGCCGCCACGGCGAGCGCCGTGGTCGCCGCCAGGAAGAGGATCCCGACGTCGAGCCGGGCCGCGACCAGGTACTGGCCGAACGGGAGGACCGCGAAGAGCGCAGCGCCCACGGCGTCGACGACGGTCGACGACGACGCGGCGGGCAGGGCCTCGCGAAGGACCCCGGCGCGCATCGCGCGACCGACCCGCGCCCAGGCCGACACCGCCGAGCGATTCGCCGGGCTCGCGAGCTCGACGCGCGCGCGCAGGCGGCCCGCCGCCCGCTGGACGGCCGCGCCGAGCATCGACGGCGGCGTCGCGCCAGAGAAGAGCAGGACCGAGAGGGCGCCCACGATGAACAGGGCCGCCCCCAGGAACTCCGCGGGCGGCGCGCCGCCCAGGCCGTCCACGGCGATCGCCCGCGGGGCGTCGGTGACCGCGCCTGCGCTTCGCACGCCGATCGTCGCTTCGTGCTCTCCCGGGACGGGCACGAGATCGCCGATGGCGGCGGCGCGCACGCCGTCGAAGGTCGTCAGGACATCGCCGGCAACGACGCCCGACGCGGCGGCACGGGATCCCGGGTCGACCGCCTCGACCATGAGACCGATCCCGCGTCGCGCGGGCGGCTCGACGTGGAGGCCGAGGAAGGCAAGCACGCGTCGGCCCTCGGGCTCGCGCGCAGTGTCGGCGACGCTCGCGCTCGGACGGACGTCGAGCACCGCGTGCCGGAGTGTCCCGGCGACGGGCGCCGCCCCCGGCGCGGCGGCCGCGAAGGCGACCTCGACGTCGCCTTCGAAGGTGCTGTGCACGGCACGATCGCCGGCGCCGCAGAAGAGCGTCTGTGTCCCCTCCCGGAACTCGACCTCGACCTGCTCCGGCCCCGTGACGAGGCCGGTCGCGGCGATCTCGACGTCGCGAACCGTCGCCTCACCCGGCCGATGGAGCGTGCCTCGAAACGTGACCCGCGCCTCCTTGCCGGCCGGGAAACCCTGCCCCGCGAGGGTGATGCGATCACCGGGCTCGACGTCCGCGGGGGCGAGGCCCGTGACCTGAACGAGCGCGGGCCCCACGACCGGCGCCACGATCGCGAGAGCCCCGACGCCCGCGAGAATTCCCACGAACGCGAGCGCGGCCGCGAAGGGAGCCAGAGCGCGGGGCCAGATCATCGTGTTGGATCTCGAGTTCTAGACCGAGCTACTCTCTGAGGACGAATTTCGGGGGGAACTCGGCCCGGCAATGGCCCGCGCGAATCGCGCCCCCATCGCAACGGCGTGCCTGTACGAGGTGCGCACGCGGGCTATCCTCGCCGCCACGGAGGCACCATGAGCGTTTTGACCGAGTCCCCGGCCTGGCGGGCCCTCGCCGCGCACCGCGACGCGATGACGTCCGTTCACGTCCGCGACCTGTTCGCCGCCGACGCCGCGCGCTTCGACCGGTTCTCGCTCGAGGTCGAAGACATCCTCGTCGACTACTCGAAGAACCGCGTCACGAGCGAGACGCTCGAGCTCCTCTTCGGGCTCGCGCGCCAGGCCGGCGTCTTCGAGTGGCGCGACCGCATGTTCGCCGGCGAGAAGATCAACCGCACCGAAGACCGCGCCGTGCTCCACGTCGCGCTCCGCAACCGGTCGAACCGCCCGATCGTGGTCGACGGCAACGACGTGATGCCCAAGGTCAACGGCGTGCTCGCGAAGATGCGTGAGTTCACCGAGTCGGTGCGCTCCGGCGCCTGGAAGGGCCACACGGGCAAGCGGATCACCGACATCGTGAACATCGGCATAGGGGGCAGCGATCTCGGGCCGGCCATGGCCAGTCTCGCACTCAAGCCGTACTGGCAGCCGGCGATGCGCGCGCACTTCGTGTCGAACGTCGACGGGACGCACCTCGCCGAGGCGCTCAAGGAGGTCGTGGCCGAACAGACGCTCTTCGTCGTGGAGAGCAAAACGTTCACGACGCAGGAGACCCTCCTCAACGCGCGGAGCGCCAGGGCCTGGCTGGTCGAGAAGCTCGGGAGCGAAGCGGCCGTACCCCGGCACTTCGTCGCCGTCTCGACGGCCACCGAGGAGGTCAAGAAGTTCGGCATCGACCCGAAGAACATGTTCGGCTTCTGGGACTGGGTCGGCGGGCGCTACTCGCTGTGGAGCGCGATCGGCATGCCGATCGCGCTGCTCATCGGCATGGACGGCTTCGAGGAACTCCTCGCCGGCGGCCACGCGATGGACGAGCATTTTCGTACGGCCCCGATGGAAGCGAACGTGCCCGTCGTGCTGGGGATGCTCGGCGTCTGGTACATGAACTTCTTCGGCGCCCAGACGCACGCGATCCTGCCCTACGACCAGTACATGAGCCGCTTCGCGGCGTACTTTCAGCAAGGCGACATGGAGAGCAACGGCAAGCGCGTCGACCGCGCCGGCCTCTTCATCGAGGACTACACGACCGGGCCGATCGTTTGGGGCGAGCCGGGCACCAACGGTCAGCACGCGTTTTACCAGCTGCTCCACCAGGGCACGCGACTCGTGCCTTGCGATTTCCTCGCGCCGCTCGAGACGCACAACCCTTTGCCTAGTCCGGCGCCTAGTCCGGCGCCTAGTCCGGCGCCTAGTCCGGCGCCTAGTCCGGCGGCGACCGACGGGAGCGGTCACCACCAGGTGCTCCTCGCGAACTACTTCGCGCAGACCGAGGCGCTCATGCGCGGAAAGACACCCGATGAGGCGCGCGCGGAGCTCGAGGCGCAGAAGCTCCCGCCGCCGCGGGTCGCCGAGCTCGTGCCCCACAAGTCGTTCCCCGGCAACCGGCCCACGACGTCGATCCTCTTCACCAAGCTCACGCCGAAGACGCTCGGTATGCTCATCGCGATGTACGAGCACAAGATCTTCGTGCAGGGCATCGTGTGGCAGATCTTCAGCTTCGATCAGTGGGGGGTCGAGCTCGGCAAGCAGCTCGCCAAGAAGATCGAGCCGGAGCTGGCGTCGAAGGGCGTCGTGACGACCCACGACGGCTCCACGAACGCGCTCATCAACCGCTACAAGCGCCACTACGGTCGGGGCATCTGAAGTCCGTCGCGATCCTTTGTGGCGTCGCGGCATTCGCTGCCCTCGAGACGGCGGCGATGGCCCTTTACCCGGGCGGAACCTGGTGGGACCCGGCGGCGCGCGGTCATCGCTTCTGGCAGAACTACCTCTGCGACCTCGAGTGGCGCGTGGCGTTGAACGGCCAGACGAACCACTGGGGCTCGCGGCTCGCGCAAGCGGCGATGCTGGTCCTGGTGCTGACCTTGGCGCCGTTCTGGCTCGCGCTGCCGCGGCTCTTCCGGGCGTCGAGCTCGCGCAGCGGCGCCGCAGTTCGGTGGCTGGGCCTCGTTTCGGTCGCCGCGACGGTCTGCGTCGTCTTCATGCCGAGCGAGCGATTCGGTGCCTTGCACGGCGCGATGGTGGTCCTGGCGTGCGTTCCCGGCCTCACGGCGGTCGCCGTGGCCGTGGCCGGCCTGGCGCGGAGCGAGCCGCGGCCTCGCGCTGGGGCGGCGATCGGCGGAGCGATGCTCGGGGTCGCGCTCGTCGACTTCGCTCTCTACGTCTCGCACCTCGTCGGGCACAGCGAAGGGACGCCCCTCGTTCCCGCCCTCGAGAAGATCGCGCTCATCCTACTTCTGGCGTGGATGCTTCTCGTAGCCCTGCGGACCCGCGCCCGTTAGCGGCCGTAACCACCCGTTAGCGCCCGTAACCACCAGGGGAAGGGGCCCGGGACGCCGGGGCACGCCCGAGGTGGCCTCGCCTCCGCGACACCGTTGAGACGCGCCGTTCACGCGCCCCCGTCTTGACCGGAACTCGACTCGCCCCCAATACTTCGCACGCTAAAGAACTGGGCCGCTCGCGGCCGGCCATTGCCTCCACCCCGAAGGTCCCTCTCCATGTCCGATCTGCGCTTCGACAACCGCGTCGCCATAGTCACGGGCGCCGGAAATGGCCTCGGTCGCTCGCACGCGCTCCTCCTGGCCGCGCACGGCGCCAGGGTGGTCGTCAACGACCTGGGCGGCGGCCACACCGGCGGGGGCAAGTCGTCTGCTGCGGCCGACAAGGTGGTGGAGGAGATCAAGGCCGCCGGCGGCGAGGCGGTGGCCAACTACGACTCGGTCGAAGAAGGCGCGAAGATCGTGCAGTGCGCGCTCGACGCCTTCAAGCGCATCGACATCGTCGTCAACAACGCGGGAATCTTGCGCGACACGAGCTTCCAGAAGATGTCCGACCAGGACTGGGACCTCATCTACCGCGTCCACGTGCTCGGCAGCTTTCGCGTCACCCAGGCCGCGTGGCACCCCATGCGTGACGCGGGATACGGCCGCGTGATCATGACCGCCTCGGCCGCCGGCATCTACGGCAACTTCGGCCAGGCGAACTACTCGATGGCCAAGCTGGGCCTCCACGGCTTCGCGCAGACGCTCGCGATCGAAGGCAAGAAGCGCGGCATCCTCGTCAACACGATCGCGCCGATCGCCGGCTCGCGCATGACCGAGACCATCCTCCCGCCCGATCTCGTCGCCGCACTCAAGCCCGAGTTCGTTTCGCCGGTCGTCGCCTGGCTCTGTCACGAGGCCTGCGAAGAGAACGGGGCTCTCTTCGAGGTCGGCGGCGGCTACGTGGGCAAGCTGCGGTGGGAGCGCACGGAGGGCGCGCTCTTCCGGCTGTCGCGGACGATGACGCCCGAGGGCGTTCGGGCCAAGTGGGGCGCGATCACCGACTTCGGCAAGGCCACGCACCCCACGAACGTCACCGAGTCGATGCAGCCGATCCTCGGCAACCTGGGCACGGCGAAGGGCAAAGGCGGCAACGACTTCATCGACGTCGACGAGGCGCTCGGCTACGAGGCGCCGCCCATCACGAGCACGTTCGACGAGCGCGACCTGGCGCTCTACGCGCTCGGCGTCGGCGCCGGCAGGGATCCGCTCGACACGAAGGAGCTGTCGTTCGTTTACGAGCTGAGCGGCGATGGCTTCAAGATGGTCCCGACGTTCCCGGTGGCCCCGGCGCTCAAGGCCATCTACGACCTCGCGAAGGAGGGCAAGCAGACGCCGGGCCTCCACTACGGCTTCGACCGGGTGCTGCACGGCGAGCAGTACACCGAGCTCCGCGCCCCGTGGCCGACGCACGGCAAGCTGACGCACCGGATCAAGATCAAGGACATCTTCGACAAGGGCAAGGGCGCCCTCGTCGTCAGCGCCATCACGACGACCGACGAGGCGGGGGCGACGCTGGCCTACAACGAGGTCACCTCGTTCGTGCGCGGCGCGGGCGGCTGGGGCGGCGAGCGCGGACCGAGCGCCGACGTGAACGTCGCGCCGGCACGCGCGCCGGACGCCACCGTGGAAGAGAAGACGAGCCCGAACCAGGCCCTGCTCTACCGCCTCTCGGGCGACTGGAATCCGCTGCACGCCGACCCCGCGTTCGCGAAGAGCTTCGGCTTCGAGCGGCCCATTCTCCACGGGCTCTGCACGTTCGGCTTCGCGGCCCGGCACGTCATCTCGAAGTTCGCGCCGGGCGGCGACCCGCGGTTCTTCAAGAGCATCAAGGTGCGGTTCGCGAACTCGGTGCTCCCGGGCGAGACCCTCGTGACCGAGATGTGGCGCGAGAGCGAGACGCGCATCGTCTTCCAGACGAGGATCAAGGAGCGCGGCGAGCTCGCGATCTCGAACGCCGCCGTCGAGCTCTTCAAAGAGATCCCGAAGAAGGCCGAGGGACCTGCGAGCGGGGCGACCCGCGCGGCCCCTGCGGCAGCCGCGGGCGTGGCGGTCACCCCGGACTCGTTCACGAGCGCCGACATCTTCACCGGAATCGAAGATCACGTCGCCCGTCACCCGGAGCTCGTGACCAAGATCGGCAAGGTCTTCGTCTTCAAGCTCACGAGTCCCGACAGCGCGTGGACCATCGACGTCAAGAACGGCAAGGGCGGCGTCCAGCCCGGCGGCGGCGTCGGCGACTGCACCCTCGAGCTCACCGACGCCGACTTCATGGCCATGACGAGCGGCAACGCCGACGCGATGAAGCTCTACATGGGAGGCAAGCTCAAGATCGGCGGCGACGTGATGGCATCGCAGAAGCTCAGCTTCCTCCAGAAGATCGACCCGAAAGAGGCGCTCGAGGCGATCACGAAGAAGCGCGGTGGAGGCGGCGCCAGCGCGTCGGCACCGGCGCAGGCGGCGAGCGCTCCGGCTGCGGCCCCGCTCGACCGGGCCTCGTTCGGCTCGGCCGACGTATTCACCGCGATCGAAGACCACGTCGCGCGAAACCCCGAGCTCGTCTCGAAGGTGGGCAAGGTCTTCGTCTTCAAGCTCACGAGCCCCGACAGCGCCTGGACCATCGACGTCAAGAACGACAAGGGGTCCGTGGCCGCGGGCATCCAGCCCGCCGACACGACCCTCGAGCTCACCGACGCCGACTTTCTGGCGATGACGAGCGGCAAGGCCGACGCGATGAAGCTCTACATGGGCGGGAAGCTGAAGATCGGCGGCGACGTGATGGCGTCGCAGAAGCTCAGCTTCTTGCAGAAGATCGATCCGAAGCTCGCGATCGAGGCGGTCACGAAGAAGCGCGGCGGCGCGGCTTCGAGCGCGCCAGCGGGCGCGGGCGCGAACGCGAACGCGGGGCCTACCCCGGGCGCCGGCGCAGGCTCGAACGCGGGCGCGAATGCCATGGCGAAGGCGCCGTCGCTGTTCAAGGCCCTGGCGGAGCGGCTCTCGAAGAACGCAAGCCTCGCGAAGGAGGTCGGCGCGCTCATCCAGTTCAACGTGACCAACCCGGGCGCGAGCTGGGTGGTCGATCTGACCGGGGCCGGCGCCGTTCGCGAGGGCACCGAGGCGGCGGCGGCGGCGACCCTGCGCCTCGATGACGCCGACCTGGTCGCGCTCTCGAAGGACCCTTCGGCCGCGCGCGACCTGTACCAGCACGGAAAGCTGAAGGTCATCGGCGACATTCGCGTCGCCCAGAAGCTGGGATTCCTCAAGGAGCTTGTCTGAAAACAAGCCTGAAAGCGGTGAATGCGATGGGCCGACGAGTCAATGTGATCGGTGTCGGGATGACGAAGTTCGCCAAGCCCGGACAGAGTGAGGACTACCACGTGATGGCGTCGAAGGCGGCGCACCTGGCGCTGGGCGACGCGAAGATCCCGTACGAGGCCGTGGAGCAGGTCTACGCCGGCTACGTCTATGGCGACAGCACGTGCGGCCAGCGCGCGGCGTACGAGGTCGGGTTGACCGGGGTGCCGGTCTTCAACGTGAACAACAACTGCTCCACCGGCTCGACCGCGCTGATGCTCGCGAAGCAGGCGGTCGAGGGTGGCATCGCCGAGTGCGTGCTGGTCCTCGGGTTCGAGAAGATGGAGAAGGGCGCGCTGGGATCGAAGTACGACGACCGCGAGAGCCCGATCGCCAAGCACGCGCAGACGATGCTCGACGTGCAGGGCTTCGCGCAGGCGCCCCCCACCGCGCAGATGTTCGGCGGCGCAGGGCGCGAATACCGGTGGAAATACGGGACGAAGAAGGAGACCTTCGCGAAGGTCAGCGAGAAGGCGCGCAAGCACGCGTCGAACAACCCGTACGCGCTCTTCAACACCCGCCTCACGGTCGAAGAGATCATGGCGAGCGAAGAGGTCTTCGACCCGCTCACTCGCTACCAGTGCTGCCCGCCCACATGCGGCGGCGCTGCGGCCGTCGTGTGCTCCGACGACTTCGCGCGCAAGCACGGGCATACGAGCCCGGTGTGGATCGCCGGCCAGGCGATGACCACCGACTACAAGTCGAGCTTCGAGAAGAGCCTGATCAAGATGGTCGGCTACGACCTGACGGTGAACGCTGCGAAGAAGGTCTACGAGCAGGCGGGCCTCGGGCCGGCCGACGTGCAGGTCTGCGAGCTCCACGACTGCTTCACGGCCAACGAGATCATCACCTACGAGGGACTCGGCCTTTGCGGTGAGGGCGAGGCCGAAAAGTTCATCTGGAACGAGCAGAACACCTACGGCGGCAAGGTCGTCACGAACCCGTCGGGCGGCCTCCTGTCGAAGGGGCACCCCCTCGGCGCGACCGGCGTGGCGCAGTGCACGGAACTCGTCTGGCAGCTGCGCGGCACCGCCGACAAGCGCCAGGTGCCGAACGCGAAGGTCGCGCTCCAGCACAACCTCGGCCTCGGCGGCGCCTGCGTCGTGACGATGTACCGGAAGGACTGAACGTTCATCGCGAGAGCGGGGGTTCGCGCCGAGCGACGGCGCGCAGCGACTCCGCTCTCGCGAAATTGGCTATTTGCCAGACACGCTCCGCGATCGAGGCATTACGCGAATCGGTGAACGAGCTCGTCGACGCCGCGCGCGTCTGCAACGGCGACCGTCCAGATCGCCAGGGTCGTCGCGGGTGCATTTCCGTACCGCGCCCTGCCCGATAGAGTACGCAGTGCACGCGCGTGCGTCGTCCAGACGAGCGCGAAAGGGGGAGGGTTGCCATGGCTCCGGCTGTTCGGCTTCGACTGGCGGTACGGTTCGTCCTCGTCCCGACGGCGCCCCTCCTCTCGGCGGCATGCGGCGGAAATGACGTCATCGAAGCGGCCGATGCCTCGACGGACGCGGCCTTCGACGACGGCCCGCTCGACGCGGTATCGGACGCGATGCTGCCCGATCGGTCGGGCGATTCGCCGTCGGACGATTCGAGCCCACCGGACGGAGCGACCGACGGAGAGGGCGCCTTGCTCGACGCCGACGCACGCTCCCCGTTCGCGGACACGGGAGGCGCGGACGCCGGGCTCGAGGGCGGAGGCATCGCCGGCCCACCGCTCGCGCACGCCAGGAGCTTCGCGGTGCTCGCCGGCAGCACGATCACCAACACGGGCCTCACGACCTCCATCACGGGAGACGTGGGCATCTCGCCGGGCACGGCCCTCGTCGCCTTGACGGCCGGGCAGATCAGCGGATCGACGGATCTCAATAACGGCGTCGCCGTGCAAGCCCAGGCCGACCTGGCCATCGCATACAACGACCTCGTCGGGCGCCCTTGCCAGCACGTGATGACGGGCGTCGATCTCGGGGGCAAGACGCTCGCTCCCGGCGTCTACTGCTTCGCGGTGGCGGCGACGCAGGCCGTCGGCAATCTCACGCTCGACAGTCAAGGCGACCCGAACGCCGTCTGGATCTTCCAGATCGCCAGCACGCTCACCGTCTCGGCGAACGTGTCCACCACGGTGATCGGTGGGAGCGGGTGCAATGTGTACTGGCAGATCGGGAGCTCCGCCACGCTCGACACCGGCGCTCAACTCGAGGGAAACGTGATGGCAAAATCGAGCATTACCATGCTCACGGGCGCCAGCGTCTCGCCAGGCCGGGCGCTGGTCGAAACGGCCGCCGTGACCCTGGACAGCAACGTCATTTCGAATGCGGGATGCCCGTGAGCCGCGCGCTCGTGGCGACGGTCTTCACCGCGATGGCAGCGCTGGGCGCGATGGAGTCTTCCGCAGGGGCGCAAACGGCGCAGGGCTTCGCCTTCGACCGGTTCGAGCCCTCCGAGCGCGGGAGCGAGTGGTTCGTCGAAGACATGCTCGATCTTCGCGGCGCGGTGCGCCCCGCCGTCGGGCTCGTGCTCGACTACGGATACAAGCCGTATGTCCTCGTCAATCCGGACGGGTCCGAGAACACCAGCATCGTCACCGACCAGCTGTTCTTGCACCTCGGCGGCTCGATCGTCCTCCTGTCGCGCGTACGTCTCGGCGTGAACCTGCCGATCCTGATGACTCAAGATGGGTCGGAGACCGGCGGCGTCGTGAACGGACGGCGCATCGTCGGCTCGACGAGCGGCGGCGTCGGTGATCTTCGGCTCGCCGCGGATGTCCGGCTCGCCGGCACGTACGGAGATCCGATCACCCTCGCGCTCGGCGGACGGCTGTGGCTCCCCACGGGCGATGCGGCGAAGTACCTGGGCGACGGCGAGGTCAGGGTCGGACCGCAGCTCCTGGCCGCTGGCGACGTGGGCGCGTTCGTCTACGCCGCGTCGCTCGGCTTCGTCTACCGAGCGAACAGCGACGGGTTCGCGGGTCACCCGACCGGCTCGGAGGTCGCGTTCGGCGCCGCGGTCGGGGTTCGTGCGCTCGCGAAGAAGCTCGTGGCGGGCCCGGAGATCTGGGGAAGCACCGTGCTCACCGAAGCCGACGCCGTTTTCGGCACGCGCACGACGCCGCTCGCCGTGCTCGCCGGAGCCCACTACACGGTGGGGGATTTCCGGTTCGGCGGCGGTGCCGGTCCGGGTCTCTCGCGCGCCGCGGGCACGTCGGTTTTCCGGGCTCTCGCGTCGATCGAATACGCCCCGGCGTTCGCCGAGCCCGTCGAACCAACCGATCGCGACGGAGACGGCGTCTTCGACGCCGACGACGCTTGCCCCGACGCGCCGGGCGTCCGGACCGACGACCCGAAGACGAACGGCTGCCCGCCGCCACCCCCGCCGCCGCCGGACCGGGACGGCGACGGCGTTCAAGACAGCGAGGACGCCTGTCCCGACGTGCCCGGCGTTCGCACCGAAGACCCGAAGACGAACGGCTGCCCGAGCGATCGCGACAAGGACGGCGTCATCGACGCGGACGACGCGTGCCCCGACGTCGCGGGCGTTCGCACCGAAGACCCGAAGACGAACGGCTGCCCGCCCGACCCCGATCGCGACAAGGACGGCATTCTCAACGAAGCCGATGCGTGCCCGGACGTGCCCGGTCCGAAGAGCGACGATCCGAGCACGACGGGGTGTCCGCGCGTGTTCATCAAGAACGCGCAGATCCAGATTCTCGAGCAGCCGAAGTTCGACTTCAACCGGGCCGTCATCAAGAGGGAGAGCGATTCGCTCCTCACCGAGGTCGCCAAGCTGTTGAGCGACCACCAGGAAATCAAGCGCGTGACGGTCGAGGGCCACACCGACAGCGCGGGGAGCTCGCAGTTCAACCAGGTGCTCTCTCAACAGCGGGCCGAATCCGTGGTCAAGTGGCTCACCGATCACGGCGTCGCGAAGGAGCGGCTCGCGGCGCGAGGCATGGGCAAAGAGCGCCCCATCATGCCGAACGATACCGACGCCGGCCGAGCGGCCAATCGGCGAGTCGAGTTTCACATCGAGACCCAAGACGCGACGACGCGCGAACTGGTCGAGGCGCCGAATGGCGAGGCAGTCCCCGCGCCGCCGCCCACCAAACCGATTCCCGAAGGTGCCACACCGACTCCAAAGAAAGACATGCCGCCGAAACCATGATTTGCCTTGCATGATTTGGGCGGCTTGCATGCCGCGTGACTGCGTGCGTGACTGCGTGACTGGGGGGGCGCGAGCGGGCCGCCGAGCCCGCCGTCGTTTGTATAAAGCTGCCGAGTGACTTGGGGCGTAACCGTCCTTATAGTTGGTAGCGGTGGAGGAGCGGGCGCAGCGTTCGAGGCCCCCGCCGCCTTGGGGGCGTGGCCAATGATGTCTGGGAGGCCGTCGAACGGGGCCTGGCTCGCGCCAGGCTGCCGTCTCGATCGGTACGATCTGTTGCTCCAGGTCGCCGAGGGAGGGATGGGCTCGCTCTGGCTTGCTCGACAGCAGGGCAAGCACGGGTTCGACAGGATTGTCGCCATCAAGACGATCTTGCCGAAGCTCGCGTCCGACTCGGAGTTTCAGCGGATGTTCCTCGACGAAGCTCGCGTCGTGTCCCGCATCGAGCATCCGAACGTGGCCCAGGTGCTCGACCTCGGCGAGGAAAGAGGCGTGCTCTTCCTCGTGATGGAGTGGATTGACGGCGAGTCGCTGGTGAAGGTGGGTCGCGCGACGGCGCGCGATACGACCGACAAAATCCCGGTCGGCATCCTCGCGCGCATTATGGTCGATGCGTGCGCCGGTCTGCACGCCGCGCACGAGCTCACCGACGACGAAGGGCTGGCGCTCGGAGTCGTTCATCGCGACGTATCCCCGCCAAATTTACTCGTGGGCTTTCGGGGCACCACCAAGGTCATCGACTTCGGGATCGCGAAGGCCCGCAATCGCGTGACGCAGGACACGTCGGCCGGTGCGCTCAAGGGCAAGCTCGCATACATGGCGCCGGAGCAGGCGATGGGGCTCGGGGTGGACCGGCGGACCGACGTCTGGAGCGCCGGTGCCACGATGTACAGCTTCCTGGCGGGTCGCCCACCTTACGGCGCGTCGGAGCCGGTGGCGGTGTTCCGCCGGATCGCGGCGGGTCTGCCGCCCCATCCGCTGCCCAGGAGCGTCCCTGAGCCGATTCGACTCGTGGTCGAAAGGTCGCTCGAGCTCGACGTCGCGAAGCGCTTCGAAACGGCGCACGAGATGGGGATGGCTCTCGAGAAGGCGATGCGCGTGGCGGACGTCTACACCACGCGCGAGGACGTCGCGGCGTTCCTCGCGGAGCGTCTGGGTGACGCGCGCGCGGTACGCGGTCGCGAGATCGAGCACGCCGTCCGCGAGAGCCGCGCGCGAATGCGCGTGGAGATGGCGCATTCGGAGAGCCCGTCGATGCCCGCGCTCCCCGTTGCCCGAGACGACCGGAACCACGAATCGAACCCGAGCGCGGCGGGGACGTTCGACGAAGCTCCCCGCGGCGAGCGCGGGTCCCACGGACCCGTTCGACCGTCGGGGCAGCCGACGGCCATCGGCCGGGGATTCGACCGGTCCGTGGGCGCCGAGAGGGGCGGCGGCGGTGAGTTTCGACCGTCGCGCCATCCAACCGTCGTCGTCGGCGGGCCCATGCCCTCCAGCGCCGCGTGCGAGCTCACCGAGACCCTCCCTCGAGAGTTCGTAGATCCTGCGCCGCCCATGGCGGAACACGTCGCGCAACCCACGGCGCGCGCAGCGCTTCTGTTGCGTGTCCGGCGTCAGGCGGCCCGCTCCGTCGTGCAATTCATCGCAGGCGCGCTTCTCCTCGGCACGTTGCTCGCCGTCGGCTTCGCGTGGCGCGCGAAGCCCTCGCCCCGACCGATCGCCACCTTGGATGAGACGACGTCGACCCGCCCCTCGCCGGAACCCGCCACGATGGCGACGCTCCCGTCCTCCGGGGCGTCCGCTTCCCAGACAACGGCTCCCTCCGCCACGCCGGAGCCTCTCGCCCCGTCGCCGGTCCCCACGGAGCCCCAGGGCCCGCGCGCTTCCGCGGCTCCGCTCCCGCGGCCCGGCGCTCCCGACCGCGGCTCGGCAGGCGACCTGCTCGACCGGGCGCGCCGAGCTCGTCGGGCCGGGCGCATCGACGACGCTGCGGCGTTGTTCGCCGCTGCCGTCGAGCAGGCCCCGTCAGACTCGGAGGCCCTGACCGGCCTCGCCGAGGTCGACGACGCGCGGGGGGCCACGGCCAAGGCGATCGCCGTCTATCGCCGTGCGCTCGCCGTCAACCCCGGCTATCTCCCGGCGCGCCTCGGCCTCGCGGACTCGCTTTGGACGAACGGACAGCGCGACGAAGCGCGGACTGCCTACGGCAGCATCGTCGAACACTTCCCGAGGGCCCTTTACCCCGATCGGGCGCGCGAGCGCGCCGGCACGGCAGGGCGCGGAACGACCCCGAACTGACCCCTTTCGAGGTCACCGCGTCGCGAACCCCGCGCGATCCACGGCGTCGCCCGGGGATACGATCGCGGGAGATGTCGACATGAAGCTTATGCCTACTCACTCGGGTCCGCGCGCGTGGCTTGCACTCGTCGTATCGATCGGGCTCGTAGGCGCGGCCGAAGGGTGCGGCAGCTCGCCGACGGGGTCCGACTCCACGAATCAGGGCAACGGGAGTTCATCGGGTGGGAACGGCTCGTCGGGCGCTAGCTCCTCGGGCGCCTCCAGCTCTGGCTCGTCCGGCTCGGAATCGAGCAGCAGCGGCCGACCACGTCCACCCGGACCCCGCCGGCTCCCTGGCCATGGCGGGCCTCGTCTGGGAGACGATGGTCGCGAACTGCGTCGCGCAATGAGGCAATGAGGCAATGAGGCAAATGAGAGTGACGCGCGGTCGCGCCGCATCCCTCGCTACCGGGGCTGGCCGACCCGCTCGATCCGCGCGGTCGTGAGTACGATGCCGTCGAAGCGGCGCCACCGGACCTCGATCGCGAAGGGGCCCTCGCCTTCACGCAAGTAGGGCGTGACGAGGGCCGCCCCGCCGGGGCGCGGCGACACGCTCATCTCCTTGAAATCGACGTAGCGCCGCACGAAGGGGTCGAGCGCCTTGTAGATCGCCTCCTTCGCGGAGAAGCGCAGCAAGACCTCGCGCGCGCGGCCGGCGGCGTCGAGGCCCACGAGCTCGGCGCGCTCGGCGTCCCGGAGCACGCGAGACGCGATGTCGTGGGAGCGCGCGATATCCATCTCGACGTCGACGCCAACGCACGCGCTCGACTCGAGGGCGACCATCGCGGCCGCGATGCGCTCCTTGTGCGTGATGGACCCGCGGACGCCGGGCGGAAGAACGGGCGCGCCCCGATCGTCGGTCGCCACCGCGTCCGCCGGGAACCCCAGCCGGCCGAGCGCTTCGCGCATCGCGGCCCGCCCGCCCGTCCACGTGCGCCGCCGGGGAATCGGCAGGTCGAAGGCCCGGGCCCGCTCGGCGGCCGCCAGGGTCTCG
The DNA here is from genome assembly GCA_937902985.1 of uncultured Myxococcales bacterium. Classification (GTDB taxonomy): domain Bacteria; phylum Myxococcota_A; class Polyangia; order Polyangiales; family Polyangiaceae; genus Palsa-1150. The sequence goes on along the minus strand of CALFNG010000206.1, from coordinate 14,121 downwards.
GCCAGCGCGTCGACCGCCTCCGCAGCCTCGGGGAGCGTGACGCCGACGCAGCGGCCGTGCTCGAGAGTCAGGTCGAACGCGATGTCCGGGGCCACGCGAGCCCCATCGTGCCACGGCGAAAGCCATGGTACGACCGGCGGAATGCGCCATGTGCACGCGGTCATTCTCGCCGGCGGCTCGGGCACTCGGTTCTGGCCCGCGTCGCGAAGGCACACGCCCAAGCAGCTCCTGGCCCTGGCGGGTCGCGCGGACGAGGCCCTCATCGCCGCGACCGTGCGGCGCCTCGAGCCGCTGATCGCGGCGGATCGCGTCTGGATCTCCACCGGGACGAGGCTCGTCGAGGCGACGCTCGCGGCCCTCCCGACCGTCCCCCGAGAGCACTTCCTGGCCGAGCCGGTCGCGCGCAATACGGCGCCGTGCATCGGCTGGGCGAGCGCGACCATCGCGCGCGCCGACCCGGACGCGATCATCGCCGTCTTGCCCGCGGACCATCACATCGGGAATGAGCCCGCCTTTCGACAGGCGCTTGGCACCGCGCTGCGCGCTGCAGAGAGCGGCTGGATCGCGACCATCGGCATCGTCCCCACGCGGCCGGAGACGGGGTACGGCTACATCGAGGTCGGCGAAGCGGTGACCGACGGAATGCGAGCGGTCAGCCGGTTCGTCGAGAAGCCCACGCGCGAGCGGGCCGAGGCGTTCGTGGCCGAGGGCCGGTACCTCTGGAACGGCGGAATGTTCTTCTTCCGGGCGAGCGTCATGCGCGACGCGATCGCCCTGCACGTCCCGATCCTGGCGGCGGGCCTCGACGCGATCGAGGCGGCGGCAGCGCGCGGAGACGAGGCGGCCGCCCTCGCCGCGATCTTCCCGACCCTCCCCTCGATCTCGATCGACCACGCCGTCATGGAGAAGGCCAAGCGGGTCGCCGTCGTGCCCGGCGACTTCGGCTGGAACGACGTCGGCAGCTGGCAGACCACCTGGGAGATGTCCGGCAAAGACCCGAACGGCAACGCGGTCCCCGGCGGCACGGTCGTCGTCGACGCGGCCAACAACCTCGTACGCGACCTGACGAGCGGCACTGTCCGCAAGCGCTGGGCGCTCCTTGGCGTGAACGATCTCGTCATTGTCGAGACCGACGACGCGGTCCTGGTCGTTCCGCGCGAGCGCGCACAGGAGGTCCGCGCGGTCGTCGACGCGCTCGCTCGGAGCGGCGAGACGGACAAGCTCTAGCTATCCCTACTGGCACAGCAACTGCGCGTACCCCGTGGCCCACCCCGTGATGTCCGGAAACTCGCCGCCGGATGTCACGCGGCCGTCCGGCAATAGTAGTTGAGAGCTCCGCCCAGGCGCGACCGGCATCGGATGGCGCCGAGCGGCGCGTTGTCGTTGCCGGGTGATGCCATCGGCCGGATGATTTGGCTGCCGATGCCTTGGTGGTAGCGCTCGGAGAGGTAGTGCCCCATGAACTCCTTGAGCAAGTGTCGCAGGTGCCGTTGGCCGAAGATGACGAAGTGATCCAGGCACTCGGTCCGGATGGTCTTCACGAAGCGCTCCGCGTGTGGGTTGCAGCTCGGACTGTGTGCCGGAATCGGGACGCACTTGACGCCGTGGGCTTCGAGCAACGCCCTCCACTCCGCGGTGAACACGGGATCCCGATCGTGGACCAGGCAGCTGGCATCGCTTGTTACGTGCCAGGTCGAGCACGAGCGAGCGCACGTCGCCTGGTTTGCGCGGGCGGCCCACCGAGCGCGCCTTCGAGCCGTCGTACTTCTGGGCGGCGAGCTGACGAAACCAAGCGAGGATCGTCGCTGGCCTGACGATCTCGCAACAGGCCCGGCGCTCCTCGGCGGTCAGTTCCTTGCCCTTGAGCGCGAGGCGGCGGCGCTGCTCGGGGCTGAAGTCGATCCGCATCTTGCCGGTCGCCGCGGCCAGGGCTTCCTTGAGAACGCGGACCTCCTCCTGCAGGTAGTCGATCCGCCGCACCATCCGTTGGTTGATGGCGTACGCGATCATCGCGATGATGAACTGGAACGGCGCTGGGAGCATAGTGGCTGGCGCAGAGTGCCTGTCCCCCGCCGCCTCTTCAAGCCTACGGATCGCGTGGAAATTGTGCGAGAATCACCGGCGACAGCTTTCCGGACACCACGCGGTGATGTACACGCTCGCGGGCCTCGCGCAGGACCTGCGACAACTGACAGCGCGCAGGCCACCCTGCCCTCCAGCTCCGCCGCCAGCGCGGCGAACTGCAAGGCGAACTACAAACAGAGCGCGGTGCCGTACCCGCACCCGCACTCGCCCGCCGGCGTGCAGCACGGCATCGTGCCCTGCTGCGTGCAGTTGTTCGGGCATGACGAGACACGGCAAAGCGGGCTCCCGGCATCGGCGGACGCGTCGGCCGCGCACCAGTTGCCGGGCACGAAGCAGTAGACGCCCGCGTCCCCCCACGACGACGGCTCGCAGCGATAGGCCGTCAGCCCACCGGAACACCGCGAGTCATCGGCCGGATCGTCCACGCAGGCCGGCCTCTCGCAACACGAGATCGGTCCCCCGTCGGTTTCGCCGATGATCAAGGTGTGACACGGGCCGAGCGGCGCTCCGGCACCCGCGGCTGGCGCCTCCCCGCCGCCCGCCTCTCGGGTCGCCGGCGGCGCACTCGCGTCGAAGGAGCCCTGGCCCGCCTCGGGGGCGCCTACAGGGGGCGTCGAGACGCTCGCGTCACGGCTCGGGGCCAGCTTGGCCGACGCGGCGTCCGGCGCCTCGATGACCTGGACGATCCCTGGATCGCTTCCGGTGCATGCGACGCACGTCGCCACGACCACCCCGGCTGCAGCTGTCCGCTGCTTCGTCATGACGACCAAGGATGCCGGAGCGAAACCGGCGTCAAGGCTCGTCGTTTTCACCGACCGCGCGCGACGCCCCGCCCAGACCAAAACCGTGTTAGCGTTTCGCGCCGTGAGGAATGGCACGGGGGCGGCGCTCGCTTGCGCCGGGTTGTCGGGCTGGTTTTTCCTGACGTCCGCCTGCGGGACCAGGGTCGTCGAGCACGTCAATGCGCCCGTGGACGCTGGCGCCTCGGTCGGGTTCGACGGCGCGAGCTCCCCCATCGGATCCAGCGGCGAGGCTGGAGCGTTCGACGCGACCGTCGGGATCGACGGTCCTTCCGGCCCCGGTCCCGACGCCGGCGGACCCTTCGGCAGCGACGGCGACTCCGGCGTCGCCACGTGCCCCGGCCAGGGCACGACATCGGTCAGCGGCACGGTCTACGATCCGGCGGGGGCGAACCCCGTCCCCCACGCGTTCGTGTTCGTCCCGACCGATCCGGCGAGCCTGCCGGCGATCGCGCAGGGAGCCGCGAGCTGCGGGACGTGCGACGTGCCGCTCGGCAGCTACGTCACGGCCACGGTGACCGACGCCACCGGCTCGTTCTCGCTAAAGGGAGTCCCGACGGGGGCAAACGTCCCGGTCGTGATTCAGCTCGGCAAGTGGCATCGCGAGCTCGCCGTGACGACGACATCGTGCCAGGACACGGCGTTTGCGGCGGGCGTCGCGCGGCTGCCGCGCAACCATGGCGAGGGCGACATGCCGCAGATGGCGCTCTTGACGGGTGGGCTGGACGACCTCGGGTGCCTGCTTGTGCGGATCGGGATCGACCCCCAGGAGTTCTCCGCTCCGCACGCGGGCGGGCGCCTCGACGTCTATCGAGGCCTCAGCTCCAGTGGGTTAAGTGGGTTAGGGGCTGCGACCGGCGCCCCGGGCCTCTCGAGCGGGACCCCGGGCGACTGCACGAACGCGTCGTGTCCCCTCTGGAGCTCGAAGACGAGCCTCGAGGCGTACGACATCGTGCTCCTCGCGTGCGAGGGCGACACCTTCGACCCGTCGGCGACCCCGGACGGCGGCATCAGCTTCGGCAACGGCGGGAGCAACGTGACGACGGCCGCGAAGCAGAACATGCACGCCTGGCTCGGCGAGGGCGGCAAGGTCTTCGCCACCCACTTCCACTACACGTGGTTCGCGAACGGACCGGCAGACTTCAAAGGCCTCGCCACCTGGCTCGGGTCCTCCGTGGGAAACGCGACCGGCACGCTCGACGTGGTCACCACGTTTCCCAAGGGCCAGGACCTCTTCACGGAGCTTGCCGACGCCGGCGCGCTCGGGTCGGGGAGCGGGCTCGCGGTGAGCGGCATGAGCGCCAGCGTGGGGACCGTGAACGGCCCGGCCCGCGCCTGGCTCGTCGACCCGAGCAACGGCGACCCCAAGCACCTCACCTTCGCCACGCCGGTCGGCGGCACGTGCGGCAAGGTCGCGTTCACCGACCTGCACGCCGGCGGCGCGCCCACGGGAGACATCCCCACCTCGTGCACGGCGCGCGCGCTCACCGCGCAAGAGAAGGCCATCGAACTGCTCTTCTTCGACCTGTCGTCGTGCGTCTCCGACGACTCGAAGGCCGCGCCGGGTCCACCGCCGTCGGCGCGATGAGCCTCTCGCGTCGTTCACTCGGACGACCGCGTCACCTCGGCCAGGTGCTCCACACCGGCAACCTGGTCCCCAGGACTCGCCAGTGCGGACCGTGGTCGGTCGGACCGAGGAGTGATGCCGCGAATATCCGGTTGTGCTGGCGGAAAACGCGTTTACGCTGCGATCCTTGAGTCGGCTACATGCCTCGGCGGTTTGTCGCGCGAGCATTCTGAGCGGGGTCCCCTCCCCGAACGTTTTTACTGGGTTTTTCGATACTTTCCTCAACTTGGCCCAATCCTTGGTGAGGGCGCGCGAGGTTGTGGTAGCGGACGTATCAAGGAGTTCATGGGACACTACCTGACCGAGCGCTACCACCAAGGGATCGGTAGCCAAATCATCAGAGCGAAGGCATCGCCGAACAACGACAATGCGACGCTCGGCGCCATCGGGTGCCGGTCCCGCCTGGGCGGACTGCTCAACTACTACCGCCGCGAGGCGGCATAAGGCGCGGCGACGACTTTTCGGACAGCACGGGGAGCGAGGGTGCTAAACTGCGGGCATGTTGACGGTTCGTGCGCGCGTGAGAAACGGCAGGCTCGTCGTGGACGAGCCGACGGACCTTCCCGAGGGAACCGAGGTCGAGCTCGCGACGAGCGAGGACGAGCCTTGGGACCTCACCGCGGAGCAGCGCGCGGAGTTGAAGGCCCGGCTCGCGAGCAGCGACCCGGCCACGCTCGTCCCCGCAGCGGACGTCTTCGCACGCCTCCGCGCCGGATGATCTGAGCTCGTGCGCGTCGTCTTTCATCCTCGCGCGGTCGAGGACGCGATGCGGATCGATACCTGGTGGACGGCGAACCGCCTTGCGGCACCCGATCCTCTCCTTCTACGAGCGAAACGCCGCCTGAATCCGTCGCGATCGAGAATTGGGACATTACACGATGCTGAAGCGGCTGCCTCGGCCGCGCGCGCTGGCGTGGCGCGGGCGTGATGGACCGCTCGGGCCGATCGTGACGCCGAGTGACGCCCGGTCTAGCACGCGGTATGAGGCTCTCGATGAGCTGGACCTCCACGAGCAGCCGCCCACCGTGACGTACTGCGTGGCGGTCAAGGTCGACGCGGGCCTGGTCTTCGCTTCCGACTCGCGCACGAACGCGGGCTTCGATCAGATCAGCACTTTTCGCAAGATGGTGGTCTACGAACGGCCCGGCGACCGGTTCATGGTGCTGCTGTCCTCGGGCAATCTCTCCATCTCCCAGTCGGTGCGCGAGATCCTCCAGGTCGAGCGGCTCGCGGGCGAGGGACCCGAGGCGACGACGATCTGGAACGCCAGCAGCATGTTCGAGGCGGCGCGCGTTCTCGGTCACGCCGTCCGCCGGGTCGACGAGCAAGACGGCCCGGCGCTGCGTGCCGACGGCATCGACTTCGGGTGCACGCTCATCTTCGGCGGTCAGATCAAGGGAGAGGCGATGCGCCTATTCCTCGTCTACTCGACAGGCAACTTCATCGAGGCCACCGCCGAGACCTGTTACTTCCAGATCGGAGAGGCCAAGTACGGCAAGCCCGTGCTCGACCGCATGCTGGTCCCCGGCATGCCGCTGGCCGAGGCGGCCAAGTGCGCCCTCGTCTCGATCGACTCTACGCTCAAGTCCAACGTCTCGGTGGGCCTCCCGATCGATCTCGTCGTCTACCAGGCGGGCTCGCTCCAGTGCGACGAGATCGTCTGCATCGACGACGCGAATCCCTACTTCTCGATGATCCGCGACTCGTGGGGCCAGCGCCTCCGCGAGGCCTTCGAGGGTATCGACGACCCCAACTGGGGCTCGTCTGACGCCCGCTATCCGCTGAAGGTGCGCTCGGCGCGCTACGAAGTGCTGCGCAAGATCAAGAGCCCCGAAGAGAAGCTCGTTTAGAGCACCTGTGCTCTCGTCCCTACCCGGCTGTCGTGCCGAGGAGATGGCCGATGAGGGCGGTCGTGACCATCGCGACTGCGCCCCCGATAGCGACGCGCAGCGCGGCCCGGAGCTTGGGCGCGCCGCCCGCGTAGCCGCCGAGAGCGCCCAGCGCCGCGAGGCTGACGAGCGACATCGCCGCCATCGACGCGACGCGCAGGGCATCCGGCGCGAGCATGAGCGTGAGGATCGGGAGCGCGGCGAGGGACGCGAAGCTCGCGGCCGAGACCGCTGCGGCCTGGATCGGGCGTGCGCGAGACTCGTCGACGAGCCCGAGCTCATCGCGCATGTGAGCCGCGAGCCGGTCCCGCCGACTCAGCTGCTCGGCGACCTGCATGGCGAGCTGAGGATCGAGCCCGCGGCGCCGGTAGATCTGGGCGAGCTCGTTGAGCTCTCCCTTCGGGTCATCGCTCAGCTCGCGTTCCTCGAGCCGAACGTCGGCGTCTTCGGCGTCGCGCTGCGAGCTCACGGACACGAACTCGCCGGCGGCCATCGACATCGCGCCCGCGACGAGCCCGGCAACACCCGCGATGAGCACGGTTCCCTTCGAGGCCGATGATGCGGCGACGCCGATCATGAGGCTCGCGGTGGAGACGAGGCCGTCATCTGCCCCCAGAACGGCTGCGCGGAGCCAGCCGGCGCGGCCACCTCGGTGCCCCTCTCCGTGACGAGTTGCTTCTCTTACCATCGACGCGCAGCTTACAACGAGGGTGCCGGCCGCGCCGCGCTCGTGCTCCGCCGGATGCCCCCCTGGCGCACCGAGGGAGCCGCGCCGCGACCGCCGGAGGAGACGGCCGGCGCACCATCGGTCCAAGCTCCTCGCGCCCACGCTCGCAGGGCGGCGCGCGATCGAGGCTCTCGGGCCGGTTCAGGCCTCGTGGGACAAACGCGTCGTCAAGGAACGCCGATCGTCCGCGGGTATCGAGCCGGTGTCATCCCCGTCCACCCGGTGGAACGCGCGCACGAAGCTCGACGAGGTCGCGTACCCGAGCCGTCTCGCGATGTCTTCGATCGAGAAGCGCGGCGCACGGAGGAGGCGGAGGGCCTTCTCGCGTCTTCCCTGTTCGACGAGGGCCGAGAACGAGACGCCCTCGGCCGCGAGGCGGCGCCTGAACGTGCGCGGCGACAGCCCGAGCCGCGCTGCGGTCGGCTGCAGCATGCCGAAGTCCCCGTCGCCGTCCGCGATGAGGCGACGCGCACGGTCTGCGATCCTGACGCCGAAGCCGAGCGCGTCGAGCTCGCGTTCGCACTGCATTCGCGCGAGCTGCACAGTGACCGGATCGGCCGTGAGTATGGGAAAATCAATGACGGCCGCGTCGAAGCGGATTCGGTTCATGGGCTGACCTGTGACACCAACGCGACGGGTACGGTGTGACGCGGGTCGGATACGGGCACGACGAGGTTCGGAGCTAGCTCCGACGCCGACTGGTCGGCGCGCCTGGCGATCGCGTTCATCGTGTTCCGGATCCTCCACGGCATCGCGTACCTGGGCGACCGGCCGCCGCTTCGAACGGTGTTCTTCGCGCTAGGGCTGCTGGTGTCGATCGGGCTCTTCGTGCTCGCGGCCCGCGCGTGACCTTCGGCGTCGCGCGGCTAGCCCGACAGTCGCTTCGAGAGCAGCACCGCCAGACTGGCGGTCACGCCGACGGCGAGCGGCACCAGGGACTGGCCGACGCGCATCTCGTGGGCCAGCAGGCTACCAGCGACGCCGGCGCCGGCCAGGAGCCAGGGCGCGCCCGCGCCCTTCGCGAACGAACGACTCACCTCCGCGGCCGAGGCCCCGGAGTCCGTTCCGAGCGCGCGAGCTCGACCGCGGAACTTGGGCTTGGGCTCCTCGTCATCATCTCCGTGGCCATCACGGAAGAGCAGCGCGAGAGCACCGAACCGGTCGTCGATGGATTCCGCCGACAGCCCCAGATACGTGAAGGGCTCGCTCTTGGCGATGGTCTCGAAGTCGGGCTCCTTCCCCGTCGTGAGGCTATGCGCGAGCTGGTCGGCCATGCGGATCAGGGCGACGCGACGCGCGACGAGGGGGTCCCCGGCGTATGCCTTCGTGGGATCGTGGTGCAACCCGACGACCTCGGGGAGCGGAGCGGGGATACCCCAGACCGAAAGCAGGTGGCCGGCGAGGTCGGCATGATCGAAGCCGTAACGGGCGCGCTCGGCTTCGAGCGTGCCATCGGGGCGGTTGTCTGCCTCCTGGAGGATCGTCGCGTATTCAGGGTCCCTCTCGAGGAAGGTCCACTTGCCGATGTCGTGAAGGAACGCAGCCGTGAACATCTCGTCCTGGGGGATGTCCCACTGGTGGGCGAGGTGTCGACACAGGCCTCCGACGAGCATCGCGTGATTGTGCAAGTCCCGCCAGATCTTCAGCCCGTTGCCGGGGAAGACCTTCAGGACGGAGCCGGCAATCGCCGCGTGCCGCACGCCCTCCGAGCCCAGGAGCGTCACGGCGTGCTTGACCGTCGCGCACTTGACGCGAAGGCCGAAGCTGGTCGAATTCACGAGTCGAAGCACGCGGGTCGAGAGAGCGACGTCGCTCTCGAGCACGGCGACGATCGCCTTGACGTCAAAGTCTTGGCCGGAAGTCAACGTCAATACTTTGGCGGCAGCCTCGGGGAAAGGCCTGGCCAGGTTGACGCTGGCGGCCAGAGCCGCCGGGCTCCCCGGCACCTTTTCTCGCCGTTTTTCCGCCGCCAAATCGTCCTGCCGAGTTCGTGCATCGGCCGTCATAGCCATGGCCCAATGCACCTCGCGCGCCGACGCGAGACGGGGCCGAGAGGCGCGTCGGCCGCCTGTCGCGCGAAGTGGGAGCTCCCCGCCGACGCTGCTCGCTCGCGCTTCGTCGAGGCCCACTCCAGCGGGGCTCGCGACCGCGACTCACACGAAGTGGTGCACCACCGCGGTCGCGATCCACTTCCACTCCTTGACCGTGCTCGCGACGCTCGGAGCCCCATTGAGCTTCGCGACGAGCTCCTAGGGCGACCGGTCGAAGTCCAGGAACGAGAATGTAGGAAGGATCATGCATCTTGGGCATTTTGGAGCCCGTGCCGGCGGGGTCGAGGTCGGTCCCCGTACTGCCAGCCTGAAGCACGGCACGCTGCCCCTCGCGGGACCGGTCAGGCGGTCTGATTCTGAGCGAACACAGGAGGATCTTCCTTGGGCAGATGGCGAGGGGCGGCGATACGGTGAGTTCCCACGCTCCTCAACGTCAGGCGGGATCCGGCCGCGCCCCCTCCGCGACGTGCCCCCCCGACGGCGGCGCGCCGGCCTGCCGGTGGAACTTGCGAACTGCAAGAACGGTGATGACGACGAAGGCCAGCATCACGCTGATCTGGGCGATCGCGAACGGCGGCTCCGACTGCGTCGGGGCCAGAGCGGCAGCTGCGAGACGAGCGAGGCAATCGGGGCTGGACTGAAGCCCACATGGTCGGGAGCGGTGATCGTTGTCATTGGGCTCTCGACGCGGCGTCGCGCGCTCCGGTGCGCCGGAAGATGGCGCCGCAGTCGGTGGCGCTCCGGGTGAGCGTCTCCCACTCGGCGGCGTCGCGCCACGTGAGCCGCATGCGATCGAGCAAGGGCAGGAAAATGAAGTTCATCGCCCAGACCGTGAGCCGGGGAAAGTGGCGCATCACGAACACGTGAATGCTCGCGACAGGCTCGCGCGGCGACTGCGAGTGCACCTCGAAGCGCACGAGTTCGTAGCCGGCTCGCTCGACCTTGGATCGAAGCTCGTCGGGCTCGAAGCGGCGTACGTGACCCACGAACCGATCGAAAGAACAATAATACTTCATCCCGAGGGGGACGGTGAGGGCCAGGTATCCGCCAGGGCGCGTGATGCGCGCGATGTCGCGCAGGAGGCCGACGTCGTCTTCCACGTGCTCGAGCAGCTCGAACATGCCGACGACGTCGAACGACGCGTCCGCGAATTCCTGGTCCGCGACGAGGCCGTGGTGCGGGATCGCGCCGTGCTTCGCGAGCACTCCGAGCGCGTACTTCGATAGGTCCATGACGTGCGTGCCTTCGACCGGCAGGCGCGGGAAAATGCCGGGGCCGATCTCCAGCCGGTCGGGCGCGTTCTCGCAGATGGCCTTCAGTGCCGGCCACCAGGGAAGGTGGTCCGGGGTGCGGAAGGACATCAGGCGCCACACTGCCTCGTAGAGATCTTCGTTGTAGCGACTGCTGGTCTCGATCGCTGTATTGGTCATGGGGGGTGCGGACGCGCGGGCGTTGGCATGACGGCGGGGCGCCGGATCGGGCGCGGGCTCTCGGGCCGGACGCTCTCGAGAGTAGCCCCTGCCTGCCCTGACTCAAGGCGCGCCTCGCATTCGAGAGGCATTGTTTCGGGCGACGATCCACGAGCATCGCAATTGTCCGCTGCGGGCCCGTGTGCTCTAATCTGCCCTCGATTGAGGCCATCGGAATCGAAGCCAGACGAAGACGAGATCGACGCGGCCGGGGACGTCGACTCGGGCTGGGACGAAAACGCTGCCGTCGACTCGGGCTGGGACGACGGGGTCGCCGAGGCGCCGGAGGCTGCCGGCGGTCCGCGGAGGACCCCGACGGAAGACGAGCGCGAAGCCCGGGCTGCCCACGCGGCGGCAAGGAAAGATCGCGAGCGCGCGAAGGTCACCGAGAGGAGCGAGCGCCGCAACGCACGCGCGGCGGCCGCCGCGGGCAAGCAGAAGAAGCCCAAGAAGAAGAGCGGCACGCGACCTGCCGCGGGTCCGCCAGCAACGGCAGCGGCCCCCGACGCACGGCGTAGGGGTGAAGAAAGGCGCATCACCGGGGTTCCGGACGCAAGGGCGGCGGACGTGACGAGCGCCCGTGCGACCGGAGTCACGGCGAGGCGTCGGACGGCGCCGGTCGCCGTGGTCGTCGTGCTCGTCCTCGTGGCGGCGGCCGTTGTGATCGCTCGCCTGCTCGCGCGGCACTGAGACCCTGGGGGGTCGAGCGATCTCACTGTGCAGCGGACGCCGAGCGAGCGTTCGGCACGCCCCGGGCTGCCAGCATCGCGAGCGCGACCGCCGCCACCATCAGCAGATCGACCGCGCCGATGCCGAGGATCGGCGGATCGCCCGCGAACGGCGCCGCGACGATTGCGCCGCCAGCGCCGGTCGCCAGCGCGGCGCCGAGGACCTGGGCGAGTTGAAGCGACGACGAGGCGACGCCTGCATGACCCGGCGCCGCCGTCTCGAGGATGGCGGCCGCGGTCGTGGCGAATGCGAGCCCCATCCCGAGACCGGCAACGCCCCACACGAAGACCGCGCTGGCCGTTGGCACGCTCGGAAAGAGCAGCGACAGGGACCCGAGAAGACCTGCGCCGAGAACGCCGAGGCCGGCGAAGATGATGGGACGGCGGCCGACCCGTTCGGCGAAGCGGACGGGCAGCCATGCGCCGAGGGTCCAGGTGAGGGCGGCCGCCGTGAGCGACGCGCCGCTCAGGAGCACGGGGGCGCGGCGCACGTGGCTGAGCGCCAGCGGGAGGAAGGCCTCGGTGCCGAAGAACGCGAAGTTCAAGAGGGCCATGCTGGCGATCGCCGCGGGAAGACCGGCGCGCGCGACCCCCGTTCCGGCGGGCAGCAACCGGCGCAACGCATGGACCGCGACGAGGGAGCCGGTAACCAGCAACAGGAGCGCGAACTCCCACGTACGCAGGCTGATCCCCACGAGCCCCATGCTGGCTCCGAATCCGAGCTGCACCGCCAGCCAGGTGCGCCCGCTGCCTTCCGCGGGGCTCGTCGCGACAGGGAGCCGGCGGAGCGCGGGCAAGACGAGCACCGCGGCGATCACCGGCAACGGCACCAGACCGAGAAACACCCAGCGCCAGCTGGCGTGCTCCGCGACCAGCCCGGCGACGCCGGGACCGATCAGCCCAGGCACCACCCACGCGCTGGAGAGGGTCGCGAGCATCCGGGGTTGGAGGTCGACGGCATAGGCCTGCGCGATCGCGGCGTAACTCACCGCGGAGAGAAGCCCGGCTCCGGCTCCTTGCAACGTGCGCCCTCCGACGAGGATCGGCATCGACGAAGCGAGCCCGCTCACCACGAGCCCTGCCACGAACAGCAGGATGCCCGCGAGGAACACGAGGGACGGTCCTGCCCGATCATTCTGACTGCCGCCCACGCTGATGCCGATCAGACTGGCGAGCATGAAGGCGCTGAACGCCCAGCCGTACAACGCCAGGCCGCCCAGCTGGGTCGTGGCCGTGGGCAGGATCGTGGCGACGGCGAGCGATTCGAACGCGGTGGCGACGACGGCGAGCGCAAGCCCGAGCGTGAGCCGTCCGAGGGGCGGTTTCCAGATGCTGGTCGCGCTCACCGTGGCCGTTGTCGCATCGATCCGCCGGCGCGGCCACAGGGGGACCTTCGGCTTGTTGGAGCGGGAGCGGCCCGAGTCAGAGGTGGGGGCAAGCAAGACGGCGGAAGCAATGACGGCGGGGACGTGGGCCTCGCCAAAATAAATTGCGGCCGAGGGTGGTAGTGGATACCGCCCTCGGCCGGGTTCTTGGCCAGATACGCGCTACGGCGTCTCTACTTCAGATACGGTGCGAGCGCCGTCATCTGCGGGCTGTCGTGCCCAGGATTGAAGAACTCCGAGTTCATCGGATTGTTCGAGCCGAAGCCGGCGCCGCCCGCCCAGTAGGTCCAGCCGATGAAGGTCGTCGGGTTCTGCCCGAGGAACGTCAGCATCTGGGTGACGGCGGAAGTGCAGCTGCTCTGCGCCGAGGTGGAGATGCCCGCCGAGAACTCGCCGAGAAGTCCCTTGACGTTGTACTGCGTGGCCCACGCGAGGAACGTCGAGAGGGCGTTGACGGCGGTCGTGGCGCTTCCGCCGGAGCCCGTCGTGCACGAGTCCGAAGTGCCGTAGGCAGTGTCGGGATAGTCGTGGATTTCGAAGGCGAAGTTGTTCGCCGGGTCTTTGATGTTCTTCAGAGGATCGGACAAGCGGCCGGACTGGAACTCGCTCGCATCGGCGAAGTTGTTGCCGCAGATCAGGACGAGGTTGTTGGCTCCGATGCTCCGGATGCCCGTCACGGCCGCCTGCGCAGCCAGGTACCACTCGTAGCCCGCCGGCTGACCGGCCGGATCGGGCGGGCTATTCGGCTCGTTCATGATGTCGAACACGACCTTGGAGTTGTTCGCCCAGATCGACGCGAGCCCGATCCAGAGGTTCTCGAAGGCCACGTTGGGCACGTTCGCGGAGCCGAGGGGATCCCCGCCCTGGCTGGCCGAGATCTCGGAGGCATTCGTGTAAGCCGCGTAGTTGTGAATGTCGACGAGCACGTTGAAGCCCGCCCCCGTCAACGCGCTGACAGAGCTTTTGAGCGCTGCGAGCTCGGCCGGCTGGAAGGTCGCGACGACCTGCGCGGCCGTCATCACGCCGCCGCTCGTGGCCGACAGGCTGCGCTGCAGGCGCTCCCATCGGAGCGGCAAACGCACCGTATTCATTCCCTTGCCGAGGTAGTACGGCATCATCAAGCCGGTCTCGATCTCGGTCCCGTTGGAGGCCGCCGGCCACGAGGGCCCGCCCTGCGAGAGATCGGTCGTCGGATAATAGTAGTCGCCCGGCGTGGTTCCGAGGCTCGTGCCGTTGAACTGCCCGCCGTAGCTGGCGCCGAACTCGGCGCCGCCCATGGCGAGCCCGCGGTAAGGCAGCGACGTGTCTTTCGGATTTAGCGTCGCCGGATCGGGCGGGATCATGCTGAGGATCGGTTTCA